>CAJMDR010000141.1 GCA_905212215.1 uncultured Porphyromonadaceae bacterium | reverse complement strand
GCTCGGTACGCTCATGATTCCGGCCGTGGACGAGGACCAGATGAAGGCAGTGGAGGCAATTAAAGATCTCGTGGCAACCGAAGTTAACGTGAAAGAGATACGCATCACACCGCCGGGACGCAGCGAGCTGGTGAAGAGAGTAAAGGCCGACTTCAAGAAACTTGGGCCGCGTTTCGGAAAGATTATGAAGATGCTTGGCAACGCTATCACCTCCATGACTCAGGAAGAGATAGCAGCTCTCGAACAGGAAGGCTCGTTCACATTCACCGCTCTTCCCGACGCTCCTGTAATCACTCTTGAGGATGTGGAGATTATCCCCGAGGATGTGCCGGGATGGCTAGTGGCAAATGAAGGCAACGTTACCGTGGCGCTCGACATAACTCTTACTCCGGAACTGATTGCCGAAGGCACCGCACGCGAACTGGTTAACCGTATACAGAATCAGCGCAAGGCTCTCGGTCTGGAAATCACCGACAGAGTAAAGATAACTCTCACACGCACTCCGGAAACGGAGAAAGCGCTGGAAGCCTTTGCAGACTATATTTCCACCCAGGTGCTTGCCGATATTCTTGTCCTGGCAGATGACCCCGGCACAGAAGCCGTGGACCTCGACATAGACGGCATTGAGGTGAAAGCGCTGGTGGAGAAAGCATGAAAATGACAAAGAATCAAGATTAAATATGAATACCGACAACCCCAAGCGTTACAGCGACGAGGAACTGGAGGAATTTCGCATTCTTATCAATGAGAAAATCGCCAAGGCTACCGCAGAGTATGAGGCAATGCGGGAACAGCTTCAGGGCGACAAGACTCATGACAGCAACGACACTACCCGTCAGTTCAACGATATTTTCGATGAAAGCAGCTCACAGATGCAGCGCGCCGAGATTCAGCGCCTCATGACACGTCAGCAACAGTTCATTGAGAAACTGCGTGGCGCCCTGACACGAATCGATAACAAGACTTACGGTATCTGCCGTGTGACAGGAGAGTTGATTCCTAAGGACAGACTCCGTGCGGTGCCTCATGCAACGCTTTCTATCGAAGCCAAGAATAAATAGAAATAGAAACTGCTTACTGTAAGTGGGTAACGCTGAAACAGAAAGAAAAATCATACCTCACCGCGGACTATGGGCTTTGCTCATAGTCCTTGCGGTGATTATTGCCGACCAGATTCTTAAATTCTGGGTAAAGACTTCGTTCTTTATGGGCGAGGACTATGAGATTTTCCCCTGGTTCCACCTTAAGTTCATCGAGAACAACGGTATGGCTTTCGGTGTGGAGCTGTGGAGTAAAGTTGGCTTGACAATGTTGCGCATAATGGCCGTTGCGGTGCTTGTGTGGGCTTTGTGGAAACTGCGTGATTCCGCTAAGCTGCGCACAGGTTTCATAGTGGCATTGGCTCTGATTACCGCCGGTGCCGCAGGGAATATTTTTGACTGCGTCTTCTACGGTCAGATTTTTTCAAATCCCATGCCCCCGGAGCATGCTACGCTTTTCCCTCCTATGGGTGGTTATGCCGGATGGTTTGAAGGCCGGGTGGTGGATATGCTCTATTTCCCCTTCTTCTCATGGATATGGCCCGACTGGTTCCCTGTGGTGGGCGGTCAGGAATTTGAGTTCTTCCAGTATATCTTCAACCTTGCAGACTCCTCAATCTGCATCGGTGTTATGTTGCTGATTTTCTTCTACTCCAGGGATTTCTCGGAGATGATGGTGATTTTGGCAGGATTTATTTCGGGAACGAAGGCATATCGCCAACGCAAGGCTGACATGATATCAGGAACAGATCCGGACAGAAAATGAAAAAATTATTCTGGTTACCTGTAGTGCTTTGTTGCCTGTGCATCGCCGCTTGCAGCAGACGACCTGATAATGTGCTCAGCGAGGGTAAGATGGCAGATGTTCTGGCAGACCTCTCTATCGCCGACCAGCTTGCTTTACGCAATATGTCGGAGAATACTGATTTCGGGAATGATTCGGCAAGGAAAATTCTCCGGCAGAGCATTATGCGCAAGAATGGCGTCACCGAGGCTCAGTTCGATTCTACTTTGGTGTGGTACGGGCATCACATGGACGACTATTCAAAGCTGTACAAGAAGGTTGAAGAACGACTCTCAGAACGGCAGACAGCCTTGAACAAGCGGTCCGGTATGTCGGGTGAGGACAAGGATAACCTGTGGCCTCTGCCATCCATGCTTTCTTTCAGCGACAAAGACCTCAATCAAGGTTTCTCTTTTTCAGTGCCCGGCTCTAAAATTAAGTTGGGCAAGGCTTTGGTCTGGAAACTGCGCACCAACGGGATATTTGGCAATGCTGTGGCTTTCATTGGCGCTGAATATACAAATATGGAAATGGTATATACCAGAATGACTTTGGGCGGCGGCAGTTCTCAGCAATTGGTCCTCAATCTGGAAAGGGACAGAAAGCCGAAACGCATCATAGGCTACGTGCGGTTTACCACTCCGCCTACACGCCGCGTATTCCTCGATTCCCTTGCATTGACCCAACAGTCAGCAGCAACGGTTGATTATGCCGCACGCAGTAATCAGATTCATCTGAAATATCCTGAGCCAAAACGTCCTGTCAGGCCGACAAAGCCAACAACTGACTCAACTCGTGTTGCCTCCGCTCCAGGACTCTAAAAGAGGGTTAAGACCGTACAGCACCATTAAACTCCTTAATCACCTTAACCTCCTTAAACTCCCTCCTTTTCCTGCTGCTTAAGCACCCTTAACGGCCCATCGGTGCGAATGTCATGGCATTTTATGCCGAGTTCTGCACATTCCTGCGCCTTACGTTCTCGTTCATAACCGTTGAGCGAAGGCATGAGCACTATCGTCATGTCAGGATTTCGCTGTTTCAAATGCTCTAAATCTCCGTTGAAGCCTTTGCAAATCAGCAGATAGGCACAATTCTTTAGTCTTGAAGCATCTCCGGAACTATGTCCTGTCTTCACGCCGTTGATGATCCACAACCCTTCCGTACCCGCTTTTATCTCCTTCATCTCAGCTATGCCTTTGTCATATACCCTCAGACAGTCTGTGTAGGCTCTCTGTTGTATAATAAAGCCATCTGACGGGCTTTCTACAGGCTTTATGATAATCACTGCCACAGCGAAGGAAAAAGCCGTGAGAGAACCCGCAAACAGCCATTTATTGCGCTTGCCGAACCATAGAAGCAAGCTCACCGTTCCGGCGATGACAAGTATGGGAACTATACCGTCAATCCAGATACCTTGAAGAGTTCCAGGCATAGTGGCAGTAGCTTCCGATAATTCGCTAAGCCATTCTTGACCATTCTCCAGAATATGGCGGAGAAACAGCAGGTCAGAACCAATGCAGAGAAGGAACATGTAAAGAATCGCCACGGAAAGATAAAGAGGCATCAGAGTGGTGCATAACAGGTTTGGCAATAGCGAGGCCAATGGAAGTGTGTGGAAGTGATAGGCGGCTAATGCAGCGGTTCCTGCCATGGCTATGACGGATACCGTCAGTGCCTGTATTATCTTATAGGTCCATGGATGTTTGTGGCGCTCGATAGGATTGACATCGGCGGTCAGTATCAATAGTCCGGCTGCTACGAAGCTGAGCTGGAATCCCGGCGAAGTAAGTTGTAATGGATCGAATAGCAGGATAAAGAACGCTGCGGCCATTAGCGCGTTAATCGACGAGTTTTTCCGTTCCAATGCGAGTGCGCCGAGGCAGAATGTCACCATGACACAAGCTCGTACAGCCGATACGGATAGCCCTGTGAGCAGTGCATAGCACCACAATAATACTATTACTATCATCCATCTTAGCCGTTGTTGTCCGAAAGCTGATAATGGTAACAGCAACCAGGAAAGAATCATGGCAAGTATGCCCACATGCAGCCCGCTCAATGCCAGCAGATGGCTAAGACCTGACAGTCGGAAACTCTGCATCTCTTCGGGTGATATGCTGTTTCGGTCTCCAAGCATTAAGGCACACACAAAGGCTGTAGCGGATTTTTCAAGGTTGCTTTTCTCTAATTTTATCAAAAGCTTTTCGCGTAGTCCGTAGGCAAATTCTTTAAGACCCTTTTTGTAATCGGTCATGAAGGCCTGATGTGCCGGCAGGTATTGAGTATAATAGATTCCTTGTGATTTCAGATAAGCAGAATAGGATGAATTCTGGTCATTGCCATCCTCGGCATCTGCCGGTTGTAAATCATGCAGGAATACAATTGTTGTGCCGGGATGAAAGTATTCCTCTCCGTATGCCGATACAAGCAGGTTGCGCGGTTTGATGATGCTGTTCCCCTTGGTGTCGAGAAAGTCGGTTATTTCCAGTGTCATTCTGGCATTAACAGTGCCTTGTGAGGCTTCCTTCACCATGGCCTTGGCGAGAGGCGGTAGTCTGTCCGATTCTTTTTCGTAATCGAAAGGAGTGTGAAAATTCATTGTAAAAATGCCAAGGGCTATGGCGCCTATGAAAAACCAGGCATAATGCCATGGTGCGCTTTTAATACTTCCTTCCACGCTGCCGGAAAGGATGCTCAGCCACAGATACAGGCAGGATGCGGCAAGAAACAGTAAAGCCGCCATCCACCATGGCGCACCGATATACGAAAGACCTATGCCGCCGAGGAGTCCGCACAGCAACAGCAAAAATGGATTGAGTCTGAAAAGGTCTTCCATAATCGTCATGAGGATGATTCTTTATCTTTCGTTGTTCCACCATTCCCAGGCAGCTTCCGCCTGTAGGTGCAGCATATTCAGGCCGTTGCATATCTTTGCTCCATGTTCCGCACAGCTGCGCATAAAAGTTGTCATGGAAGGATTATATACAAGGTCAAAAGCGAAATGACGTTCTGTAATGCCTGTATATGGTATATCCGGTTTATCATCAATATTTGGGCTGGTACCTAAAGGTGTACAGTTAATGAGTAATTTATGATCCTTTACTATGCTCTCGGTCAAGATGTTATAGGTAAAGTCTGCTTTGCCGGCTATCCTCGAAACTTTCGCATAACTGATATGTCGTTGTTTCAAAGCTGCTTCAACAGCCTTTGACGCCCCTCCTGTGCCGAGAATCAATGCTTTGAGCGGTAAATTACCATTTAATAGCCTGTCTAAAGCTTCGCCGAAGCCGATAATGTCGGTGTTATGTCCCCAAAGTCGTCCATCCTTTACCTTAACCGTGTTGACTGCCTTAGCTGCTTTTGCTTCAGGAGTGAACAGTGAGAGATATGGGAGGATTGCCTCTTTATATGGAATAGTGACGTTGAAGCCGCAAAGATTCGGATGCAATCGTAGCAACTCATCCAACTGGCAGATGTCTTCCAATTCAAAATTGGAATATGTATAAGGGAGTCCCTCTTGTTGGAACTTATTGGTAAAATATGCTACAGAGAAGGAATGGCCTAAAGTCCTTCCTATTAGTCCGAATTCTTTCATGATGCTTTTTATCGTCAAGGGGTTTAGTGATTTTGAGAAATATGGATGATGACCGTTAAAACGTAACAGGCGAAGCCTTGCGCTATTGCGTCGGCTCCGCCTGTGGTGATGTGTATGGGGTGATTATTCGGCTACTACGTCGAAAGCAATCTCTACTTCAACTTCCTTGTGCGGTTTCACCACAGCGGTGAAAGAGCCAAGCTCCTTGACGGGAGTGTTGATGGTGATGATCTTGCGGTCTACATTGTGGCCGAGTTTCTCGAGTGCCTCGGCAATCTGTATTGCTGTTACGCTGCCGAAGATGGTGCCTGTGGCAGAGGCTTTTGCACCGATGGTGAGGTGCAGGCCTTCCAGAGACTTGCAGAATTCTTCTGCCTCGGCGCGCTGCTGTGCAATCTTGTGGGCGCGCTGTTTCTGATCCTCTTCAAGCTGCTTTACGGCGCTCTTAGAAGCGATGACTGCTTTGCCGGTGGGGATGAGGTAGTTGCGGCCGTAGCCATCCTTTACCTCTACTATATCGTCTTTGTAGCCCAGATTGGCCACATTTTCTTTCAGTATAAGCTTCATGTTGAATTTGCTGTATGGTGAGGTTACGGGATGTTTCTTTACTTCAGCAGGTCGGCTACGTA
>CAJMDR010000140.1 GCA_905212215.1 uncultured Porphyromonadaceae bacterium | reverse complement strand
CCCCGCCACTACGATGAGCACAATTGTGACATGACGGAGCCATATAAAGGAATTCCGGAATTGTTGCGCAATCTCAATGAGCAAGGCGTAAAAATTGCAGTGGCAAGCAATAAATATCAAAGTGCTGTCAATAAGATTATAAAGCATTATTTTCCCGACATACCCTTTGTGGCTGTATGCGGACAGGAAGAGAACAGGCCTACGAAGCCTGATCCTTCCATTATCTTCCATATACTCAACGAATGTCCGACACAAAAGAAAGATGTGTTGATGGTAGGTGATTCAGCTGTTGATATGGAGACAGCGCACAGAGCAGGGATAGAGTGTGTGGGAGTGACCTGGGGGTTCCGGCCAGTTTCAGAACTGCGCAAGGCTTACGCTGACCATATAGCATCACTGCCTTCCGACATACTCAAAAGGCTTGATGACCCTTTCTGACTCAATATGTCGAATAACTTACCGGTTGCACTGATGAAGAAGCTGTGGAAAGATACTTTCCACGATGCCTCAACGTATGTAAATCGGATATTTGGCTGTTGGGTAGATCCGGAATTCTCATTATATAGAAAAAATGGAGAGGGGAAGCTCCTATCCATGTTGTGTGCCCATGACTTTACTTTTACAGGCGGTTTTAAGGGATTATATCTTCATGGCCTTGCAACATTGCCTGAAGCCCGGGGAAATGGCCTGATGACTTCATTATTGAAGGAAACTGTCATTAATGGACGAAATAAAGGATTTGATTTCCTGTTTCTTATACCTGCTTCAGATGGGTTAAGATCATGGTACGAAGCATTAGGCTTTATTAATACGGCTCCAAGATATTATACGTATACTTCTGAAGCAATCAATGAATTCCAGGTTAAAGCTTCTGTAGAATATACAGTGGAAATCATACATCGATTAGAGGAAAGGCAACCGTACGGATCCCTGATTCATTCCTTGACTGATACGATTGCTGTGGCTGAAGAATGGTCAGAAGCAGGTAATGATGTCTTGGTTGCGCAAGAGGACAGATTTCTCTTTAAGACTCCAGATTGCATTTCTGCCATTGACTCCATTACTTTGGAAAGACATCTAAGTGGAGAAAAAGGTATTAAGACTTACCTCTATCCGGATCAGTTGAATGAAGTAGGGGAGAGTCTTACTTTTTTTGAAGAACCTTATGCGATGATATATCCACTTATACCCAAGCTACACCAAAGATTATTTGTAAACTTCCTTATGGATTAATTAATAAAGCCTCGATATCATGAAACTTCCATACTTCCTCAACAGTGGTAAGAATGTCAAATTCTTTTATTTTCTGAAAGCCGGACTTGACATGTTGGTACCCCATGCCCTGCGCAAACCATGGCAGGAAATATGGAAAGAAGCCTGTACGAGAAAGGATTTTGACTATATAATGCAAAGGGTGAATTATTATTGCAAGGCGGTCAAACCTCTTGGCGATAAGGCAGTGGCAATCAGTGACATCAAATTACGTGATGCAGCCTCAGTCTATTATTTCGACCTTATGGAGGCCATGCAGCCGTTTCCAAAGACCACTGAAATTAATTTCTTGCCAGGTGATATTACTTTCATACCTTCAGTGCCATCGCTGACAAAGAGCAGGCCGATAGAGGGTGACAATATCAATTCAGTGCTTCTTAAACTCAACAGGATTCGGCATTATATATGGGTTAAGGATATCATGGAGTATTCAGATGAATCTGATACGGCAATATTCAGGGGAAAGGTAAGTAACAAGAAAAAAAGGATGCGGCTGTTCAGAGAATATTTTTCGCAACCCGGTCTGGACCTTGGCGATGTATCTTCACATCCATGCGACAATGCTTGGAAAGTGGAGAAAATGTCAATAGCAGACCAGTTGAAATATAAATTCATACTTTCTATAGAAGGGAACGAAGTGGCAAGCAATCTCAAATGGATCATGAACAGCAATTCCGTGGCTGTAATGCCTCGGCCGGAATACGAGACATGGTTCATGGAAGGTACCCTTGTTCCCGGTGAACATTACATAGAGATAAAGAAAGATTATAGCGATTTGGCGGAAGTATTGGATTACTATCGTAGTCATCCTCGTCAGGCACAGGAAATCAGCGCTAATGCGCGGGAATATTGTCGCCAGTTCCGCAACGACCGAAGGGAACATATAATCACCACTCTTGTAATAGCCAAATACATTGGCGTATTACCGGATGTATGAACGCAAAACCAGATTAACTCTTTCAGGAACGGGAACATCCTCATATTTTGTTATGGTTTGACTGCGGCATTTGATTATCTGCCGGGATTTTTGTAATTTTGAACCATCAAACAAAATTGGTGTCTAAAGCGTTTAAAAGCCAAGAAACACGTTTAACACACAAAAAGAAAAATACAACCATGAAACCTATTCATGTAATAGCAGCAGTAATCGGTGGCGCCATCGCAGGCGCTGCAGTAGGTCTTCTTGTAGCTCCGCATAAGGGCTCTGAAACCCGCAACAACATCATCGAAATCCTGAAGAAGAAAGGCATCTCCCTCAAGGCATCGAAGATGAACGAACTGGCAGAAGAAATTGAAGATCAGCTCGACAAACAAATCTGAAAGAAATAGCAAAAGCCAACTAAAATACAGAGACAATGAAAGCACTTAATCTGCTTTATGCCTTCCTTGGCGGAGCCATTGTAGGATGCTCTGCCGCTCTTCTCTTCGCTCCCGCAAAAGGTGAGGACGTACGCAACAAAATTTGCGATATTCTCCATCGCAAGGGCATCAAGCTCGGGGACTCGGAAGTAGACGACCTCGTAGCTGAGCTCTCGGCAAGCGTAGAAAAGTAAGGAACCTATCTCCAGAATTTTCTAAGGAGGGAGCGGGAGAATGCCTTTGGCTCTTCTGGTTCCCTCCTTTATTATTCCCTTTAGAAAATGTTATGAAGTCTAAGTTACTTGATCAGATCAATCTGATAAAGGCTGAGGTGATGCGGTTCATAGAGGTTAGCGTGGAATACGCAAAACTGACTGCTGCCGAAAAAGTAACCATGCTCGGTGGAATGTTTGTGCTCGGCATGGTGAGCCTCTTCATATTAGGGCTTGTGTTCATCTTTCTCGGTTTCAGCTGTGCTGCATTGTTCAGCCTCTTTATGTGTCCCGCCTTGGCATATCTCAGCACCGCCGGTGTTTTTGTGATTCTGTGCATCATATTGTTTTTGCTCCGGAATTACCTTGTGCTGAATCCGATCAGCCGGATTATTACGAGAATATTGTTTGATAGAAAATCTAAAAACGAACAATGAGTATGGCATCACAGAATAAAAGCACTCGATTCTTGCCACCGCATCATGAGGAAAATTTCCGTGGCTATACAATAAGTGAACTGAGGCAGCAAAGACTTATAGCCCAGGTACGACGTGAGTTCCTGAAAGAAAAATTACTTTACGATACCAAAGAACTGACAACAGCGAAACTGTTTCCCAAGGTGCAGGGAAAGACCTCCGGGCTTCTCGCAATAGCATCCAAAGGGCTCAGAATCTTGTCGTATGCCGACTTCTTTACACTTGGAATGGCTCTGTTCCGCACAGGTCGTAAAGTTTACGGAATCTTCCGCAAAAAGTAGGCAACTCATATATAATATCTTACAAGAGGGTGTGACATGGAAGCATTGGCACTCCCTCTTTCCTTTTTGTGGGATAGAAGAAATTTTTGTAACTTTGCAAATGGATTGACTAAAGTCGATCAGTAACAACTTGGAAAAAGAAGCGTTATGCTTATCTTGTAGTTTGAGAACGTAGGAAATTCACAAATCTGTGCGAGAGATAGCATGATGGTTCTCACGCTTATGGCGTGAGCTGCTATCGTTACATCTGCACAAAAGGTTTCCTACGACCTTCAAACTAAGACGTGGCATAGTTGGCTCACGTTTTCTTATTCAAATTTTCGCCGGGAGCCACGGCATGAAATCATTTGAGTGAATGTATGACACGCAAATTCAATTCTTATATGGACAGTCCGGCAGCTTCTTACTGGAAAAACCTCTGTCTTAACAAAGGTACACTCCTGCACTTTGAAAAGGGTGAGGACTTTTTTACAGTTGGCAGTATCGCACGGTATTTCGGTTACATCAAGTCCGGAACCTTGAAATATGTGGCATACGGTGATGATGGTTCGGAACATGTAGTCGGTTTGGAGTTTGCCGGTGAATTTGTTACTGATTTCCCTTTCTCTTTAAGGAGACAGGAAGCAAGGTTGTCGGTGGTAGCAGAGACTAAATGCGAAATTTACTGTCTTTCAACCGCTATGTTGGAAGAGAGAGCGAAAACAGACCCTCTGCTCAATGAAATGATTTCCATCGGAACAGAAGCAGTATTTTCAACCGTATACGACAGATATCTTGACTTGCATATAAAAACTCCTCAACAACGTTATAATGATTTAATATCAAGTCATCCGGATTTGTTCTTGTTGTTTCCTCTCAAAGACATAGCCTCTTTCCTGAACATAACACAGACCCATTTAAGCCGTTTGCGGAAAAATGTAGGGGTTCAATAATGGCTTTGCGGTAGGGATTGACAGGTTTTCTCGTTGTGTTTTTATGATTATTTAGACCGTTCGGCCTTTTACTTAAGGAATTTTCACTACCTTTGCAGCATGAGCAGTAACAGATATAGTGGCCGCGGTGTATCTGCGACTAAAGAAGATGTACATGCAGCCATAAAAAATATAGATAAAGGTCTTTATCCCAAGGCCTTTTGTAAAATAATTCCCGATATTTTAGGGGGTAATCCTGAGTGGTGTGACATCATGCACGCTGATGGAGCGGGAACAAAGTCATCGCTCGCATACGCATATTGGCGCGAGACAGGAGACTTGAGCGTATGGAAAGGAATAGCACAAGACTCATTGATAATGAACATCGATGATTTGCTGTGCGTGGGAGCCACCGACAATATACTTCTTTCTTCAACGATAGGACGCAACAAGCTAATAATTCCCGGCGAAGTAATTGCGGCAATAATCAATTCCACCGAAGAGTTGCTGGAGAAGCTTCGCAAGTGGGGTGTCGGCATTTACAGCACAGGAGGCGAAACAGCCGATGTGGGCGATCTCGTACGCACTATAATAGTAGACAGCACCGTAACATGCCGTATGCGTCGCAAGGATGTTGTTGACAATGCCAACATACAGGCCGGAGATGTAATAGTGGGTCTGGCTTCTTTCGGACAGGCTACATACGAAGACGAATATAACGGAGGCATGGGCAGCAACGGCCTTACTTCGGCACGCCATGATGTCTTCGCGAAATATCTGCTGGAAAAATATCCTGAGACTTGCGACCACAATGTGCCGAATGAACTTCTTTACAGCGGAACGAGGCATCTCACCGATAAAGCGGACGGCGTTGAGATCGATACCGGAAAATTAGTGCTTTCTCCCACACGCACCTATGCTCCCGTAATAGCAAAAGTGCTGAGCCACTTGCGTGGTCATATTCATGGCATGATACATTGTTCCGGCGGTGCTCAGACCAAAATACTGCATTTCCTTGCCGATGGTCTGAAAGTGGTTAAGGATAATCTTTTCGATGTACCACCGCTTTTCGCACTTATTCAGCAGGAAAGCAATACCGACTGGAGAGAGATGTACCAGGTATTCAACATGGGTCATAGATTCGAAATCTATCTCCCCGAGGAATATGCGCAGGAAATCATAGACATCGCAGCCGGATTCAATATCGATGCCCGCATAGTTGGAAGAGTGCTTCCTGCTCCCGGTGAAAAAGCGCAAGTAGTGATAGAATCTGACAAAGGAAAATATTCATATATCTAAAAACCATCATAAGAGAGATGAAAAAAATAATTATCCCCGTAGTTCTGTGCCTCAGCGGATGCTTTCTCTTCAATTCATGCATAGGCAGCTTTGCTCTGACAAATAAAGTCCTCACCTGGAACCAGCAGGTAGGCAATAAGTTCGTCAACGAGCTTGTATTCTTCGCATTCTGGGTACTCCCGGTTTACGAAGTCACTGCCTTAGCCGATCTTCTCGTCATCAACTCTATTGAATTCTGGAGCGGTTCTAATCCG
>CAJMDR010000139.1 GCA_905212215.1 uncultured Porphyromonadaceae bacterium | reverse complement strand
GCATCCGACTGATGCTCATTTCTCATTCACATTTGTTTTTAAACAAGCTCTTAGTCTGCGCGGATTGCTGTTGCAGGGAGAGATCAGACCTATGCGGCGCAGTTTGCGCAGGGTCTTGTGGCAGACGCCAAGTTCGGCACAAGTCCGCTTAACTGAAAATACACCGTCGGGGTCGCAGGTCGGGCGGAACTCGATCATGGCAGGGCCTCCTGCAAATCTTCGGCGGAGTCGGCGAAGATGCGCTCTCCGGCCTCATGTTCTATAATCTCTTTGGCGAAGTCGGGTATGCGACACGCCATAGCCTTCCAGTTGAAGAAAGTCTGCCGCTTGACTCCGGCGGCTTTCACCACCGCCGAGACGAACTCGACGCGCTCCCAAAAAGTGAGCGTGCCGAGATAGGCGTTGAGCTGCGCGGCCTCGCGGTGCTTGATGTCGTTGTTTATTGTTTGTGGCATCATGATTTTGTCATTAAAAGTGAGCGTTGGCTCTCCAATAGCGGAGTATTTCTGAGCCGAGGTAACACTTGACGAGGCGACCGCCGCGCTTGCGCCAGCCACATTTGATTTCGCAGGTCTCGTGCGTGTACTTATATAGAGAGTCGCGGTGTATGCCGAGGACTGTACAGGTCTCGTTGATTGAGTAACGGCCTGTCTGTGTTACTTTCGGTTCTTCTGCGTTCATGCTCAGTTGTCATTGAAGTTTGAAGTTTCATCGGGAGGGAAAAGCTCGCTGACAGGCTTTCCGAGAATGGCGGCGATCTTTTCCTTTGCTTTTACGTTTGGTTCTTGAGTGCCTGAGAGCCACTGACGCACGGTGGATTCCTCGCGGCAAGTAGCGTCCGCTATCTCGCGGATGAACACCTGTGCCGGGTTGGGTTGCTCGTTGGTCTGCTGATAGAGTTCTTTGAAGGTCATATCTGTTGTTTTTTTGAATTTTACATAGTTTAACATTCAACAATTAAAATTATTGGGCCAATAATAGTACAACATTACGCAATAATTACTAATTTTGCATCGTATTTAGAAATATTGCCTCAATTTCCCGACTGGGATTTAATTGCAAATGTACTAAATAATACGCAATATTAGCACTAATATTGCTAAGAAAAATCATAAAAAACTCTAACGATATGGCAAGATATGACCTTAAGCGACTGAGGACAGACCAAAAAATCACTCAAAAAGAGCTTGCGGACAGGCTTAAAGTGACGCAGGGATTTCTGTCAAGCGTGGAAAAGTGGCGCAATCCATTCCCCGATGACCGCATAGATGACTTGCAGAAGGTATTTCCCGATGTTGACCTTACGGAGTATGAGGTTTCCGAGGAAGATGTGCCGAGAGAAAATGTAGGCAGCTTCAACCGTCATTCTGAAATTGACATCAACGATTCAAAACTGCTCTTGCGCTTACTTGATGTTATAGGCAAATCCACGACGTCGTTAGATGATGCCCGCTCTGCCGAAAGCGAAGAAACTACGGACTGGAGGAGACGATACGATAAGCTGAACGACAAGTACGAAGAACTGAGAGCCGAACGAGACAGTCTACTACGTGAGAAATATGAATTACGCGACGAGATTTTCAGGCTTCGCGAATTACTGATGAAGAATAATATTGACTACGAAGAAAAAAAGTAAAAACAATAAGAAAACCTATTGTCATATCAAAAATTTTTATTACTTTTGCATTACGAAACGTTTGCGAAATGTTTGCGAACGATTTTGGAGAGAACATAACAAATTAAAACATAGCCAATTAAGGAGAGACACGCTACTGCTGGAAAGCGTGTATACGCCAAAAGCGTATCCCGAGTTCGAATCTCGGTCGCTCCGCGATTAAAACGCTGAAAGTCAAGCACAATAAAGCAAGGCTTTCAGCGTTTTTTAAGTAAATACCCCACCATAGCATCTTAAAAAAACAGCATAATTGACGAAATTTGGCGACCTTTGACGACACCTGCCGAAAAAATCAGCGCAAAAGTCAGCGCAAAAATCAGCGCAAAAATTTGGAGGCACAATCACAAAGAATCAACGAGTTAGTCAATCAGCTGTTGCTTTTAAGACGATGGCAACACTCAGATTCTATCTCGACACCCGCGCCACAGGGGGTGACAGGAGCGAAAAGTCAGCTCCTCTCAAGCTCGCAGTAGTACACCGTGGCTCCACCTCTTACATCAATCTGAATCTTTCTTTGCTTCCGACGCAGTGGAACGCAAAGACCGAAAAGGTGGTAAAGCATCCTCGCCAACAGTCGTTGAATGCGATGCTCAAAAAGCACATGATTTCGGCTGAGGCCGCTGTCATTAGCATTGGAGAGCAAGCCTCACTAAAGGCGATGAGTGCGAAACAACTCCGAGACTGCATTTTAGAAGCGGTACAGCAGGAAGCAAGTAAGAGTGCATCTCCCACTGTAAAAAAGGTTATAGAAGAAAACTCTTATACGGGACCTTCATTCATTGACATCTTTGATGAGAATATGAACATGAAGACTCCCGGTAACAAAAGAGTGATTGCCTCAACACGCAGTCGCCTTGTAGCTTGGCTCGGCGAAAAAAATCTCGCTCGTCTGAAGCCGGAAGATGTAACGCTGAAATGGTTGCACGACTTTGAGGAATTTCTTGGCAAAACGTGTGCATCCGCCAACACTATCGGACTTCACTTGCGCAATATCCGTGCGGCCATCAACTACGCCATCGACTGCGGCCACATAACCCAATATGTGTTCCGCCGAGTGAAGATACCGAAAGCCCCGACAAAGAAGCGGAACCTGCAAATAGAGGCATTGCGTAAGGTAATCTTTACGCAAGGCTTTGACGCAGACTTGGAGCGCTATCGCGATATGTTCGTCCTTATGTTTATGATGCGCGGAATCAACTTTGTTGATATGTGCAATCTCAAGGAGATAGAGGACGGATACATCGAATATGTCCGTGCATTGCCACAGGCTCGGATTTCCCTTTAACGAGATAAAACTCGGATTTGAGTTTAGTTGCGATATAAACGATGGTTTCGCCTGTGTGCTTGCCGGTGTCACGCATAACGCGACTTTTGAGTGGTAAAGCCTTGATGCGGTGATACCAGTCGCGATCGGTGTTGTATAGGTGGCGAAGCTCTCGGAGCAAGGCAATTTTCCGGTCTACAACATCGCGCACGTTAGAGTCAAAGAGCCTGAAGTCCTTGACGATCTCTTCGCGTGAAAATATCTGTGCATCCTCACCAAACGCCGAGTGGAAGCCCTGGAGTTTGATAAGTGCGTTCTTGTACAGCTTAATCTGCTCGTCGCCCTGCGGCGATGGATAGAACATATAGTTGTGTATGTTCTCTGCAACAGAGCCGATACGGTTCACACGGCCTATACGTTGCATCAGACGAGAAGCGTTCCACGGTGAATCGTAATTTACGATAATATTGGAACGATGCAGATTGACACCCTCGGCGAGCACATCGGACGCAATGATAATGGAGTAATCATTCCTCTGCTCGTCGCTCGGAACATTAGCATCGAAGTTCTGTTTGATGCAATCAAATAGCGATTTGCGGTTAGACGCAGAGACTTTCAGAACATCGGTTTTGCCAAGCTGAGTTGTGAAATAATCGTAGAGATAGTTGACGGTGTCAACGCTCTCTGAGAATATAACGAGCTTGCCTGTCGGGTTAATTGTGGAGTCTGTCAGGGTCGGAAGAATCGAAACAAACTTATCAAGTTTGGGATCTTCATTGACAATCGCCCAGCGATTGTTGAGCGAAACAAGCACTTCACGGTCGCGGCGAAGCATCTCAATGAAATTTTCGTCGAAGTCTTCGGCTTGGTAAAGGAAATCGCCGCGAGTATAGCCCTTCTCCTCAACTTTGGCGATAATATCGTCAAGTTCCATGCCGCTGAACATCATATCCTTGATGTTTAATTCGGGAGCGATTACTACTTTGTCCTCATCAAACATCTTAATCATATCCTCGGTGATGCGAAGTAAAGTCTTCAATGACTTTTTGAAGGCATGGAAGCTACTTTCGAGTCGCTTCACCATGTGAACACGATAGATGCCGGCAAGGCTCTGTCCGATGTGAACTGCATTTTTGTATCTTTCACGCAATTCAGGCTGCAGGAACTCCACGGCACGGTAACGAGCGTATGTGAGATGTTCAGGAGCTTTTTCGTCAGTAAGTGCAGTCAGCGTATCAGTGAAGTTGTTGCAGAGGGATTCTGTCAACTCGTATGATACATCTTCAGGCGGAAGGATGTGCGGGAACACGATGCCTTGTCGTTCAAGGTCTTTGCGATAATCCGGGTCATTCAAAATGTTGGTACGGGTACGGCGCACCGTAACTTTGTCAATGACCTTGTCGCGTATTTGCGCATATATGCGATCTACTTCGGGAGCGACATCGCGAGTGTCGCGCTCACGCATGAGTTTCTTGTATTTGGAAATATGCTCTGCAAAGAACTGTTTAAGGTTAGTAATTCCGTCAATGGTAGAACGCTGTGCGTCTTGGAAAAGAAGCAGTTGGTTGAGCAAATCTTCAGGACGATTGTTGAGCGGTGTCGCCGAAAGAAGCATCACTTTCTTTCGGACAGATTTCAACAAGCCGAGATTGGTACACGGCGATTTGCAGATTCTTTGGAGTTCATCGTATCGTCCGGCAGAGTCGGAGCGGAACTGATGAGCTTCGTCCACTATTATGAGGTCAAATTCTTCCTTGTCAGCGTATTGGTCTCGCCCGTCAAGAATTTTATAAAGACTGCCGTTGGTGACGAACTGCGCCTTTTTATAGATGCCAAATAATTTGAAAGTTCTCCGCCAGTTGTCTTCAAGAGCAGGTGGATACACCACGAGGATTTTGGTATTCTTGCCGTTGGCCTCAATGAAACGTTTGGCTATCATTGTGGCAATCATGGTCTTGCCGAGGCCGACAACATCGGATAGGAAAAGGCCATTGTGCTGCAATAGCATTTGGTAGCCTTGTATGACGGCATCTTTCTGATATTTCAATTCCTTGACCCCGTTAGGGAGTTGAATATTGAAATCCTCCTCCACTTGGTCGCCAAAGGCTTCGATAAGAACCTTGATGTAAATTTCGTAAGGTGTAGGTTGATAGCCGAAATAAGTAGCGTTTACCGGCTTTTCGAGGTCTTCTGCCTTAAACGGTACACTTTCAGCCCAAAGTTTTTCAAATTCTTCGTGGCAGAAATGAACATCATCGTAGTCTTTCATCGCTACGTTGAGTTCATACCGAGGTGCCTGGCCTGTGCCGAGTCCGGGGTCAGAGATATTCGATGAACCCATGATTACCCAGCCATCCGTGTTCTCATTATGAGTTTGAGGCAAACAAAGATAGAATTTTGCATGAAGATTTTTGTCGGGCATTATACGGAGCTGCAAGCGACCGTCTACCAAATCCTGACAAAGTTGAAAGATGCCATCTTCTATCTCCTTGGAATAATTGGCATCAATAATATCTTGGCGGAATTGCTCGCTATATAATTCCTTTGCCTTATCCGGGGCTTCGAGCATTTCCCAACCAAGATTATGCTTGCGAAATATATTGTCAGCATTGATGCCGATTAATATGCGGATGTCTGAAATATCGCCTAATTCTTTGCGCAGCTTAAAGTAACCCGATGAGCGGAAATACCCCACCACAGCAAGAAAACGATTAAATGATGACATAGAGGATGCAATACCCTTAATCTTTTCAAAAAGGGTATTAGTGGTGGTGTTATTGAAAAATTTGGTACTCATACAGATTTTGAGGTCTTTTAATATGCAAATTACCACAAATTTTCGAGATTTGCGGTATTTGCAATGCCCTAATTGATAGAGCCTGACGATTATTTTATCTTGGCGCCGTCTTTGAGTGCCGAGGGTAGCCACATAATGGCTAAAATCAATACGAGAAGTCCCATAGTCGAATCTGTTTTGAAGTTAAACTTGAACACTTTCTGTGTTCGACTGCAAAGTTAATCGGCAGGAGTGCCTAATTCTTGCACTCCAATGTTAAACTTTGTTTATTCAATTTGAATAAGGAGATAAAAATAAGCGAGGCTACCCGACAAAGTGGCAGCCTCGACTTTACCTTTTTTTATAGTGCAAGGATGCAGCGACGAAGTCT
>CAJMDR010000138.1 GCA_905212215.1 uncultured Porphyromonadaceae bacterium | reverse complement strand
TGGATTCGCCGTTGTGGATGAGCTGGTTCACCACGGTGGGAATGTAGAACTCCGATTTCGGCTCCATGCCATGTTCTTTGAGGAACTCACGGAAACTGCGCTGTGAGTGTGCGAAATAGTCGGGAGTGAAGCCCCACATATTCATGGAGACGATGGTTCCTTCGGGGAAAGTCTTCTCTGTGCCGTCTTCGGTCACATAGACCAGTTTCTCGCCCTTACGCTGTATGTTGTGGCATTCCACAACGTCCACGAGGTTGCCTTCGCCGTCGACCTTGCAGAGACCACGGCTTACGGTGCCGTTCTCGCTAAGGGTATTCTCCACCATGAAGCCAATCATGCAGTAGCGGTCTTTCTGTCCTTCTACGGAACGTAGGAAATCGGCGAGAACCTGGAAGCTCTCGGCGCCGTAGAAGTCATCGGCGTTGATTACTCCGAAAGGTTCGTTGATGGCGGTTTCGCCCATCATGAGCGCATGGTTGGTGCCCCAGGGTTTGGTGCGGTCTTTGTTGACGGGAATGTCCTGCGGTATTTTGTCGATTGCCTGGAATACTACGTCCACATCCACATGGTCTTTGTATTTGGGCAGAATTTTTTTGCGGAAGTCATCTTCGAAATCGTGGCGGATAACGAAAACTATTTTGCCGAAACCGGCGCGGACAGCATCGTAGACGGAATAATCCATGATTGTCTCGCCATTGGGTCCGAGGCCGTCAAGCTGCTTCAGGCCTCCATAACGGCTGCCCATGCCGGCAGCCAGAATCAGAAGAGTGGGTTTCATAGCTCTTTATCTTTAGTTATATTCTATCCTGTAGATTTTCGTTGTAGTGTTTACATCTATTTGCCGGGCACTTTTATTTGCATGATCATCTGTACGGCGAAGTCAAAAAGCACAATCTTGGCATTTGCGTTTCCCGCTATGTCGCGCCGGGCATCGTTGATCAGGCTAATAATGTTTTCCACGTTGGCACTGTGAATGAAAGGAGAGAAATTGTTGGCGAATTTCCTGTCGTCGGGCATCATGGGAGTGAGGCGGTTGTCGGCTAGGGAGAAGAGATAGTTTGTGCGGATCTGTGCAGCGAGATAAGCCAAAAATCGGCGTGCCTTTTCACGTTTCATAGCCGCTGCCACCTCGCTCCATTCCCTGAGGGCCTTCACATTCCTTTGATATGCCTTGCGCATCAGCTCCTGGAACATAGTCCTGAACTCGGCTTCCTCACCCTGTTCGTCGAGCATCTTCAAGGCCATCATCTGATTCCCCTGGGCCGCTTCTGCCGCTTCTTTCGCAATGTCGGCGTCATAGCCTTGTTCTGTCAGCCAGCGTGCCGTAAGGGCAGCTTCCGGAGCCTCAACCTTAATACGCTGGAGACGGGAGAACACAGTGGGGAGGATGAGTGCTGGATTGTCGCTAACCATTATGAACATACGTCCCGGCTGCGGCTCTTCTATCAGTTTCAGAAGCTTGTTTGCTGCTGCCGCCACCATTTTCTCCGGAAGCCACAGCAAGAGAATCTTGGTTCCGGCATTATAGTTGCCCATGCTCAACTTCCGTATGATTTCGGCGCTCTCTCCTACGCGGATTACCGGCTGAGAGTTATCGGCACCAGAGAGTTCGAGCCATTGGCTGTAGGGTGCCAGTGGATGTTTCTGTAGAAATTCGCGATAGACATCCATGAAATCATCGCTCAACGGGTCTTTGTTGCCCTTTATTGCGGGGACAGGGAAAGCGAAAGATAAATCCGGAAAGTTCAGCGACGCATGCTGGCGGCATGATGGACAGACGCCACAGGAATCGCCGTTACTGCGGTGCGGGCAGTGCACATATTGTGCCAGCGCTCTTGCCAAAGAGAGCTTTCCGACACCTTCAGGACCCCAAAGCAACAGCGCATGAGGTAACCTGCCACTGTCGACTTGTTCCGCAAGCAATGCCTTGATATTTTGTCGTCCTAATACATCGGCGAATCTCATGCTGCAAAGATAGCAAATTTTTTCGGGTTTTCCAAGTGGCTGTCGGTTGATGGATTAAAAAAAGGATTAAGGGCATTTTTAAGCATGATATGCCATTAATGGCTGAACCGGATATGGAGTTATGGAAAAGAAGTGTTATCTTTGCAATAATGAAGTAGGGATCTGCTTTCATTGAAGGCTTCCCTACAATCGTTTATCCCTTGAAATAATTAGTTATGCTGACATTTCTCGAGAGTCTGGCAAAGAAATATGCCGAGGAATATAAAGGTGATTTTGCCGATGTCTGTTTTGTGTTTCCCGGCAAAAGAGCCTCTTCATTCTTTTTGCGCTATTTCCGCAACTATGTGAAGGAGGATGTTGTCTTTCTTCCTGCAGTTACTACCATTGCCGATTTCGTGGAGAGTTTGAGCGGGAAAGTTGTCGACAGCCGCATAGACCAACTGTGCCAGCTTTATGCTGTCTATTGTGATATTTGGCATAAAAAAGGGAATGAACCAGTAGCTTTCGACCGCTTTCAGGCCTGGGGCGAAACGATGCTGTCAGACTTCAACGATGTTGAGATGTATCGTGTAAACGCTGAGGCGTTATACCGTAATGTCCGCCAGTTGAAGAGCATCCGTTCCAATCATCTCGATGAGGAGCAGATGAAGGTGATGCGTGACTATTTCGGATTTTCTGAACTTTATGAAGATCCTACAAGGCTATGGCAGCATTATGGCGGTTCAGGGAGTAAAGCAAAGAACCGCTTTCTGACACTTTGGGATGCGATGGGGGAGATATATGAAGAGTATTGCAAAGCCCTTGATAAACGAGGGCTGACATTCTCGGGACGCTCTTATGTCCAGGCTCTTAAGGCGTTGGGAGAGAAACCGGAGGAAGTATTGCCATGGAAACGCATCGTGATGGTTGGCTTCAACGCCCTTTCCACCGTTGAGTTCCAATTATTTAAGACACTTTCCAAGGCAAAGACGATACTTGCCGACGGTACAGTGCAGCCTTTTGCCGACTTTTATTGGGATTGCACCGGGGTGCCTTTTTCATTTGACGACAATATCGGTAAACATTTCATAATCCGCAACCGCAAGCATTTCCACTCCATTTATAACTTAGATGAGAGTGATTGTAATACTCTTCCGAAGAAAATAGAGACTATAGTGTCTCCCTCCGGAGTAGGTCAGGCAAAGATAGCAAGCGCTGTCCTGAAAAAGGTGTTGGAACATCGGCATGAAGAGAAAAAGAGGGATGATACGGAGGTGGCCATAGTTCTTCCTGACGAGAATCTGTTGCTGCCTATGCTGTATTCTCTTCCCAAGGATTTGCCGGAGGTGAACCTGACTATGGGTTATCCTTTCCGCCTGACCTCTGTCGCAACCTTTGTGTCGTTGCTGGAAACCTATCAGAATCATCTTAACATACAGGATGAAGAGTGGCAGGCAATGGCACAGGATGTCAACGCATTGCTTTCGCATCCGTTATCGTTGATACTCATAGGTTCAACCACGGTATCAGCCATAAAACAGAAACTTGAAAAGCTACGTCGGTTAACCGTTCCGGCAAAATTACTCACAATATATAATGAAGCATGTAAGCTGATTTTTACACCATTGGGTAAAAGAGCAACAGCTTTCCACGCTCTGGATTATCTGCTTGCAATCCTCGAGAGGGTAGAGCTAAAACTGGATGTTGAAGCTGACGGAGATGAAAAAGAAAAGCAAGACACCGGTGATGTTCGCATAAAGAACAGACTCGACAAAGACCATGTGGAGTCATATATCGATGCCCTGCACTGTGTAAAGGATGCCTTCTCCAAATATAAAATAGGAGCTGGCGCCAAAACCTCATTCCGACTTGCCAGAGGACTTTTGGCTACGGAAACGGTGCACTTTGAGGGCGAGCCATTGCGGGGCGTTCAGATAATGGGACCGCTGGAGACCCGTTGTCTGGACTTCAAGACGGTGATATTACCGTCGATGAACGAGCGTATCTATCCCCGTAAGCTACATAACAAATCATTTATTCCGGCAGTGATAAGACGTGGCTTCGGGATAGCTACCACACGGTTTCAGGAAGCAATCTTCACTTACTACTTCTACAGGATGATAAGCCGTGCGGAAGAAGTATATATGATTTACGACTCCCGTAACGAGGGGCTGCACAGCGGTTCTCCATCGCGGTTCATTCTTCAGCTGGAACATCTGTATGCCAAAGGCTGCATGACACACAGCCGCTATCGTTTCGACCTTAATACCCATGAAAGGACCAAGGTGGAAGTGAAGAAAACCGACGAGATGATGGCAAGACTGAAGGAGTATATGAATCCGGAAAAGAAAGGAAGATATACTCTATCGGCAAGTTCACTCAATACATACATAAGTTGTCCGCTATGCTTTTATCTTAAGACTTGGCGTGGTGTCAGCCATGAGACCCAGCTGATAGAAGGATTGCAAGCCAGTGATTTAGGCAATGTGGTGCACAAGGCGCTTGAAGATATTTATCTCAGCATGTCTGATACAAAGCCTTACACTGTTACTCCGACAATGCTTGCGGGCATAAATGACAAAGCAATAGACAGATTTCTTGAGGAGGCTGTAAAAAAAGAGTATTACAAGAATCAACCTGTAACTAAAATAGATTCCACAATAACTATGGCCATTCCACACATGCGGGAGATGGTTAAAAGGGTACTTGCATATGACCTGTCTCAAACACCTTTCGATTTCGTAATGGCGGAACAGAGAAAGCCCATGACCTTCCGGCTGCCTTCAGGAAGGGAGGTGAACTTCCTCTATATAATAGACCGTATCGACTGTCGTGACTTATCGGATTCGTCAGCTCCTATGCGGATAGTGGACTACAAGACAGGAAGCTATCATGTAGAATGTGAGGATATGGACTCTTTGTTTACTTCCGATCATCCTAAGGAACTGGTGCAGCTTATGTTATATGCCATATTGCTGAAGAAAGATAACGGCACACCACGCGACGTTAGCATCGTAATATATGATGTGTCGAAAATCAATATAAGCGGGGCAACAAATGGTACGCCTGTTATTCCTAAGATTGGGGGTGAGAAGATTTCTACTGTGGGAGAATACAGTCAGGATTTTCTTGAACGGCTCGACACGGTTTTAGGCGAGATGTTTGATCAGAACACGCCTTTCTACCAAGCCCCCGAAGGAGCGTATGCATGCAAATACTGTCCTTTCCGCGAATCGGTTTGCGGGATATGAAATATATAAGGTTCTTTTATGTTATTAGTATAAACGCATAAGACAATGCCAAAGACAGAAGTAAGAATAGACAAGTGGCTGTGGGCAATGCGGATTTTCAAGACCCGCAGTATAGCCACCGATGCCTGCAAGAAAGGTCGGGTCAGCATGGGTCAGGCAACAGTGAAACCCTCTCGCACCATAAAAGTGGGAGATATAATAGACGTTAAGAAACCGCCTATCACCTATACTTTTCGTGTGAAGGCGTTAACTGAAAATCGTCTCGGAGCCCGCCTTGTGCCGGAATATCTGGAAAATCTGACACCGAAGTCGCAGTATGATATGCTTGAAATGGTTAAGATCTCAGGCTTCGTCGACCGACAGAAAGGCCTTGGCCGTCCTACGAAACGCGAAGGCAGAGAATTAGCATCGTTCCGCGAGAGCAGTATGCAGGATTTTTACCTCGATTGGGATGACGAAGATGATGACGAGTTCGAAGACGATAAGGAGTAAATGGCTATAAATTAAGCTCTTAGGACTTTTTGCAAATCAAGGATGCGTGAGGGGGATGCGGAATTTTACGAAAAAAGTAGTTTGGATATTTGCACAATCCAACCAAAAGCCTTAACTTTGCGTTATAAAATCAAACGGCAAGAGAGCCACCGGCTATGCGGCAAAGCCGTAAGCCCTGAATGAGAAATTCGCCACTTCAAACAAGACTGGGAAACTCATCAATAATACTGAAATACCGAGACAAGCTGACTTGACTGATGGCGGGCCTCACCGGACGAAAGTCCGGTTGTCGACTTCACAGACGGCACGGAGGATTACAAAGGTTTAGTAGCACTCAAATCCTGTCATTCGGAGTTTCATCGCCGTCCTTTGGAGTGGCCCCTATAGAAAGCCGACCGCACGGTTATGAAGACCGTAGCGGCGGGGTTTACTTTTTTTT
>CAJMDR010000137.1 GCA_905212215.1 uncultured Porphyromonadaceae bacterium | reverse complement strand
GGTATTCGTGGATTCTCCGAGCCTGTTCCTGCATCCTGCCCTGCTCAACGCTTTCTGGAACGCCATAGAACGGCTGCGTCCCGACTGCCGCTTCGTTTACAACACATACGACGTAAGCTTCGTGAATACCCGTACCGAGGGCGTTTGCATCTGGGTGCGAGGATACGATGCCGCCGCAAGGACATGGGACTACCGGATAATGTCGCCGGGACATCTGAGCGATGACCTGACCTTGCAGCTTGTGGGGACACGCAGACCGATGCTTTTCATTGAGGGCGATGCCGTGCACAGCCTCGACGCGAAACTCTACACTCTGGTATTCGCGGAATGTTCCGTGCGGCCGTTGGGTTCATGCGACAAGGTGATAGAAGCCACCAGAGCCTTCTCCGACCTCAAGGCACTGCATCATCTGGAGAACGCCGGCATAGTGGACCGCGACCGCCGCACCGACAAGGAGGTGGAGTATCTGCGCGGAAAGCATATCTTGGTGCCGGAAGTAGCTGAAATAGAGAACCTCTTTCTGCTTGAAGACGTTATAAAGACAATGGCAAGGATGCGCGGCCGCAATCCGGACAAGGTGTTCGCGAAAGTGAAAAGCGCCGTGATGCAACTATGGGAAAAGCATATCGACAGTCAGGCACTGCAGCATGTCAGGCACCGCATAAAACGGCTTGCCGTATGCCGCATCGACGTCCGTTTCGGCTCCATCCGGGACTTGGAGCGGCACATAGCGGCATTGCCGGAGATACTGAATCCGGGCGCCATCTACGGCGGCCTGCGACGCGAATTCCGGCGCATGAGCGCGGAGAAGGACTATGCCGGCGTGCTGAAGGTGTTCAACCACAAGCCTATGCTGACGAGTTGCGGTGTGGACCGTCTTCTGGGATATTCCAGTACGGATGCTTACATAAGCGGCATACTCGGAGCGCTCAATGCCGGAGGAAAGACGGGCAAAGAACTTGTTGCCGCTTTCCGCAAAGCGCTCCTCGCACCGCAAAAAACAGAATAAGACGATTTACGCCACCCCACCACCAATCTTAATTCTTGATTTGAAATGGAAAAACCACTGAAAATACTTTCCGACGATCCGTGGCTGAGACCTTACGAGAAAGCGATAGAAGGACGACACCTCGATGCCGTCCACAAACTGCATGAACTGACTCAGAACGGCTCGCTGAAGGACTTCGCCAACGCTTATAAATACTTCGGGCTGCACAAGCGTCCGGGAGGAGGCTATGTATTCCGCGAATATGCTCCCAACGCCACGGGAATAACGCTCATAGGCGATTTCTCGGATTGGAAAGAGGAATACCGCTATCGCTGCTCTCCCATCGGCGACGGAGTATGGGAACTGAAAGTGCCGAAAGGACGCATACACAACGGCGACTTCTACAAGATGGCGGTGACATGGCCCGGAGGGGGTGGAGAACGGATTCCCGCCTACGCAACAAGAGTGGTGCAGGATCCCGAGACTCATATCTTCGCGGCTCAGGTAGATCTGCCGACAAGACCCTACCGCTTTAAAGTCAGAAATTTCAAACCCGCCACCGACCCTCTGCTGATTTACGAGTGCCACATAGGAATGGCACAGGAGGAAGAGGGAGTAGGAACATATAAGGATTTCACCGAGAAAATATTGCCGCGCATCAAAGCCGATGGATACAATGCCATACAGATAATGGCAATTCAGGAACATCCCTACTACGGGTCGTTCGGCTATCATGTGAGCAGCTTCTATGCACCATCGTCGCGTTTCGGAAGCGCCGATGACCTGCGTCTCCTCATAGATACCGCTCATTCAATGGGCATTGCGGTTATCATGGACATAGTACACAGCCACGCGGTGAAGAACGAGGCCGAGGGACTTGCACGAATCGACGGCAATCCGGACCTTTATTTCTATCCCGGCGACAGACATGAGCATCCGGCATGGGACTCTCTGCTCTTCGACTATGGAAAGGACTATGTGCTCAACTTCCTGCTCAGCAACTGCAAATACTGGCTCGAGGAATTCAACTTCGACGGCTTCCGCTTCGACGGTGTGACTTCCATGATTTATCTCGACCATGGCCTGGGAAAAGCCTTCAGCAACTACGACGACTACTACGACGGCAATCAGGACACCAACGCCATAGCCTACCTCACCTTGGCGAACATGCTCATACATGAAGTGAACCCAAATGCCATTACCATAGCCGAGGAGATGAGTGGAATGCCGGGACTCGCCATCCCTGTAAAAGATGGAGGAATAGGGTTCGACTACCGTATGGCGATGGGAATCCCCGACTACTGGATCAAGCTCATCAAGGAGAAGAAAGATGAGCAATGGCTCCCTTCAAGCATCTACTACGAGCTCACCAACCGCCGCGCCGACGAGAAGACGGTATCGTACTGCGAAAGCCATGACCAGGCATTAGTGGGCGACAAGACCATCATCTTCCGGCTGGCGGACCAGGCAATGTATTGGCACATGCAGACCACGGACCATGACTTCACCATAGAACGTGCCATGGCGCTCCACAAGATGATACGCCTCGTCACCCTCGCCACCATCAACGGAGCCTACCTGAACTTCATGGGCAACGAGTTCGGACATCCCGAATGGATAGACTTCCCCCGCGAAGGCAACGGATGGAGTTATAAATATGCGCGGCGCCAGTGGAGCCTCGTAGACCGCGAAGACCTTAAGTACAAGTTCCTCAACGTTTTCGACAACGCCATGATAGCGGCGGTGAAGAGTGAACCCGGTTTCGAGAGCACACCGGTAATCGAGTTGTGGCATCAGGACAGCGACCAGGTATTGGTGTTTCGTCGCGGCGACCTCGTATTCGCCTTCAACTGGAACCCTGTCAACTCCTTCACCGACTACGGCGTACTCGCTCCCGCAGGCAGCTATAGCCAGTTGCTGTCGAGCGACGATGCGGAGTTCGGTGGCCATGGACTGCTTGACCCCTCCGTGACACACTTCACCAACGCCGACCCGCTATATGATCCTCAGGGCAAGGGATGGCTCAAGCTCTATCTACCCGCACGGACTGCAATCGTGCTGAAGAAAAACAACTGACAATTTAGTATCCACCATAGCTTCTGCGACTGCCTCAAATTTTCCAATTTGGCGCAGCCGCAGAAGATTTTTATCCACCGGCTATTGTAAAGCCGTTATCCTACAACGATTGAGGCATATCAATTCAGGAAGCGGGTTGTAGGGGAAATTGCCGAAAAGTTACATTTTAATTCTGATAGATTAGGATATGTTCAGGATTTTTAGTACCTTTGCAAGTGAATTCCTTTTTACTAACATCATGAATAAAAGAACGGTAGAACTAATGCGAAAGGGAGCAATTTTGTTCTGTTTGACGCTTTTAGGAGCCTGCGCAGACGAGAACCCCTGGCGCTTTTCAGATGGAGAGGGAGGCATCTCCCCCACTGTCAAGACCTCAGCCGACATCAAGAAATCGGTTGCGGTACGTTCCGAGACGACACTCGAGGCACCCGATGTGGACAAATTCGGGCTTACCCTGAGCAAGACCGACGGGTCTTACAACAAGACCTGGGCTTCCACAACCCTCTTCCCCACCGACCAAGGTTTCAAGGTCGGAACTTACACCATGACTGCCTTCTACGGCAACCTCGAAGATGAAGGATTCGAACGCCCATGTTTCATGGGGACTGAGTCTTTCGAGGTGTTTGAAGACAGAACCACAGACGTTGAAATCACCGCCACACTGGCGAACAGCATGGTAAGCATCGCATATACCGATGCCTTCCGCCGCTATTTCCGCGACTGGCAGGCAAAGCTCCACAGCGACGGCGGTGCCTACATAGAATATCCCAAAGAGGAGACCCGCCCGGTATATCTTAAGCCGGGACATGTGGACATAGCACTGAGCATCACAAAGCCCAACGGCGTCAGCGCCACTCTCCAGCCCGCTGACTTCGATGCCGAAGCACGCCACCACTACCGCATAACTTTCGACGTATACAACGGCGAGGTAGGCGAGGCTCAGCTCCGAATCATCTTCGACGACACCGTGGACCAGGAGAACGTCGAGATAGACCTCAGCGACGAGCTCCTCACCGCTCCCGCTCCCGAAGTTCAGCCTCAGGGCTTCACTGCCGGAGAGCCTCTGGAACTGCTGGAGCTTACCAAGCCTGCCGCTCCTGTGCGCTACTTCATCCGCGCGAAGAGCGGCATCACAAGCGCAACACTCACCGTGCAGTCGTCGGCAAAGCTTCCCGCAGGCAATGAGATAGACTTCTGCGCCCTGAGCGCCGACCAGTTGGCGGCAGTAACCAACGCAGGCATCAAGGAAACAGGCCTCAGCCGCAATCCCGGCACCTTAGCACAGGTGGACCTCACCGACTTCATCGCATCCCTCCCTGCCGGAACACATAAGTTCACAATGGTGGTGAAGGACAAGATGACGAAAATCAACGAGCCGCTGGAACTGACGGTTACTTCCGTTCCCCTCACTTTCCAGATAGCATCGGTAAGCTCAACTCCCGTCGGCTCCACCGATGCCTCTATGGTCATAAACTGCAATAGCGCGGACATTGTGAACGGCCTAACCATCCAGGGAGTTGACGATTACGGCGCAGTCAAGAACTGCACCGTGAAGAGCGTCACCGAACGCCGACAGGCACGCCGCAACGCCAACGGAGATTTCACCGTAAAAGCCTATGACGTGCTCTTCTCCATTCCGGAATCAAGCCGCGACGTCAAGCTGTATGTAAGCTTCAAAGGACATAAACTGGAGACAACGGTGAAGCGTTCCATGCCAAACTACACTGTAAGCTGCGATGGCTTCGCACACAAAGCCATGATAAAGGTCAACGACGCCAACGAAGCCGATACCCGTACCATAACAGAAAACATGCGTGTGTTCTGCGGCGAGACAGAGCTGACAGTATCTTCGCGCAGCGTAGACCATGGCCTGGTAACGGTAAGCGGACTCTCTGCAAACAAGATCTACAACATCAAGACTACCCTGGTGAAAGGCAGCAACCCCTCCTTCCAGGCTGAAGGCACCATAGAGACCGAAGGTGAGACAGCCGTCCCTAACGGTGATTTCGAGACACTGCAGCAGACTTTCGCAGAAACAGCCATGAATCAGGGTGGCAAATACACACGCACGCTGATTTCCAGCGAGATGCAGAACCATCAGGCTTACACCATCAGCGAGCCGACAGGCTGGGCCTCCAGCAACCCAAAAACCATGAATCCCGCAGCCTCGACTCAGAACTCGTGGTTCGTAGTGCCGAGTGTGTTCAACACCACACTCCACTTCCTCAGCACCCGCGCTAAACAAGGAGGCATGGGCGGCCAGACACACACTCCTTCCGATTATCAGTTCGCAGCTCAAAACGGCGCGAATGCCATGGTAATCCGCAACGTGGCATGGGATCCCGCCGGAGCACTTCCGGGAGTGGATAAAAAGACTGCTGTGCCTGACAACTATTTCAGCCGTAACATACCCAACATCGCCAACCGTTCGGCAGGACTTCTGTTCCTCGGTTCTTACGCCTACAACGGCATCGAAAGCATCAACGAAGGAATATCCTTCGGCACCCGACCCACAGCACTCACAGGTTATTACCGCTATCTGCCCGACAGCCAGGACAGTGGCGAGACAGGAGTGGTTACAGTGAAGCTGATGCACGGCAACACAGTAATAGGCAGCGGCAGCGCAAACTTGAGCAGCGCCTCCGACTTCACCACTTTCTCCGTGCCTGTAACCTACACAACCTTCTTCCTGAAGGCCGACAAGCTCTGCATCATGTTCAAGTCCTCGAACCGCAATGCAACCGACATCAAAACCACATCCCGCGCCCAGGCGTTCCTGCAGGAATCCACTGGCGCAGTACTGGTGGTAGACAACCTCTCGTTCACTTACTAAGCCGCGGATACAACATCGTTCAAGGCTCTAACCAACGAAAAAGAAATGATAAAGAAGATAACCACATATTATAGCGAGGAGGTTGGTATTAATTCGGAAGAACTGAAAAATATAGCAGTTGGGAAACCGTTTATGATTTATTCTTTATCAGATTCAAAACAAAGTGAATTATACTATTATCCTGCTATAAACAATAAAGAAAACAAAGTTGTTGCTATGATAGAGGTTTATAAGAGTGAA
>CAJMDR010000136.1 GCA_905212215.1 uncultured Porphyromonadaceae bacterium | reverse complement strand
GGTTCTGCTTTGCGGAGATGCCTGTTTGCCATTCCTGTAACATCTGTGCAGTCTGCAGTCACAAGCTTCAGTACCGGAGCACCCGGCTTGAGGTCGCATTTACCGAGGTCAATGTAGAAGAGCCCGTTGGCGGTGGCTATGTCGAAATAATAGCGCAGGTCACGCAGGTTGCACAGCGAGCGCCATTGTGTGGAAGAGACGTTAGGCTCTCCTTTCACCGTGTAGAGATAAGGCACGGAAACGTTGAACATCACCGAGCGGGTAATAGATGCGCCAAGGTCGGCGTCGGCCACTTTATCCACGTTGTCGGCGAAGAAAGCTCCCCGCACACAACGGTCGGCACTGCGCACGGTACCCGGCAGCATGTTCACTCCGCCCACATTACGCCAATATTGCACTATGGCGGACATCTGCGGCCATTCCGGGTCATTGCTCATTGCGTTGATGGAGTCGGTGCGGTATGTGTGTATCTTTCCTGCCTCGAATTCGATGATAGCCGAAGCTCCGAAACGGTCTGTGACGCCGAAATGCAGTTTCGTCTCTGTACCCCCGTCGAAGGTGGACCCGGCAAGAGTGAAGTCCTGTTTCTCCACCTGCCTGAGCACCTGGTCCGTGGTCTCATTGGAATCAAGCAGCCATGCCACGAAAACCGCTAATGAGACGGGACGACGGTTGTTGTTGGTTGAGTCGGAATATTGAGCGGTCTTGCAGAACAGGCTTGCCACTTGGAGGCCTTTCTCATTCATGCCTTCGGTGATTCCGGCGTCATATCCCACGGCATAGACAGCGCCGTAGCGGGAAGTCCAGGAGAAGGCCCCGGCTCGCGAGGAACTGGCGAACTTCACTCCGCGCGGATAGACATACAGATTTGTGGGGATGGGAGTCTTCCAGTCCAGGCTTCGTCCTATGATATAGAGATTGCTGTCGCCTCGGTATACGATGCGTGTGCAGGCGTATGAGGCGGTTGTTATGCCGGTTACGGCCAAAACTATTAATGCGAGTATTTTCTTTAACATGACAGTGCTGTGTGTTTAACTTATCAACAATTTTCAAGGAGCAAGGTTTTGGGCTGACGAGTGAACGGGTACTGTGAGTATATGATCACTGCGAAAGGAAAAGCTACTCACTCACTCATCAACTCATAATTTTTTTGTACCTTTGTGGGCAAAGTGCTCCCGAATGACCGAATATGTTCATCTTCCGTGTTTTCTGCGCTCTCTGACATTGCGTGCCGCTACTCTTGTCCTTTTCTGTCTCTGCTGCTTTTCTGTTGTGACGGCGGGAAATAGAAAAACGCCGTCGGTGGAGGTGCTGAAACATCACAGGATGGGTGACCAGTATTATGACCTCGGCTTGAAAGACCGTGCCATGACAGAGATGCGTAAGGGTCTTAAGATCGCAGAGCAGAAGAACGATAAGCCCGGAGAGGCGCTGATGCTTACCTCAATCTATAAAGTGAGTTTCTACGAAAAGCACGATAACAACGAGAACAGCAACCTTCTTCTTCATGCCCTTGACATATACCGCAGTCTACGGGATACCACAGGCATAGTGAATGTCTACAACAATCTGGCGCTGAACCAGGCATCCCTCGGCAATCGCAGGAAAGCGGTTGAGTATTATCAGGAAGCGTTGAAGATAAGTGGCGGTAACAAACTTAAGCGAGCCATAGTGTTGCAGAATATGTCAGACCTCTACATGGATGAGGGAGACATGGGCGCATCGGTTCGGCTGCTAAAGGAATCTTCCTTACTCTTTCGCATCGCCGGCCGACAAAAACATACTCCCGATGATTTCCGTGCCAAGTTTCTCACTTTCGCAAAACTCGCACAGGCGGAGTTCGCTCTCAATAACCGTCATTCCTCCGTGAGATTTGCCGATTCGGCACAGCTTCTTCTGCCGCAAATCGAACGGGTGAGACGCCCTGACGCCTTGGCGCATCTATCGCCCATCCGTCTTATGCTCGGCCATAGCGGCTTTCCGCCTCATGCTCTCTTATGAGGCGCTCATGGATTCTCTTACCGGAGAGAACAATAACTCTTCGTTGCAATCACTGCTTGTGCAGTTTGACACGGAAAGGCTGCAACAGCACAACGAGGCGTTGAGGCTGAAAGTGCAGAACCGCAACATAGCCGTAATCTCCGGCATAGTGATTGCCATTTTGCTGCTGTTTCTATCCATCTTCCTGGTGCGCAAAATGAAGTCTGACCGTTGCCGAAGCCGACTGATACAGCAACAGCAACGGGACATTGTGCGTTATCAGAAAGAGGCTTCAGAGTTGCGGGAGCGTGAGCTGCGGCATGAGATGGATGCCCAGAACCGTCAGCTGACCTCATACGCCATAAATCATTCGGCGATAAACGAGTTCCATTCTTCTCTTATCTCTGAGTTAGAGAATTGTGCGGAGAACCTGTCGAAGACGAAAAACAAAGAAGCGGCGCTTTCCTTGAAAAAGAGTGCTGACAAATGCCGCCGTTTCGATATGGAGACGCTTTCCTCTGATTTCCGAGTCTATTTTGAAAAGGTTCATCCCGATTTCTTCAACCGTCTGAAGGAACAGTTTCCCTTGCTGACTAAAAATGATCTCAGGCTTTGTGCTTTTCTGTATCTCGGCATGTCGACAAAAGAGATAGCAGCCCTCATCTACCGCGAGGTGCGCAGTGTGGAATCGTCGAGGCTGAGGCTGCGAAAAAAACTCGGGATAGGTGCTGATGTTTCGCTTCAGGACTTCCTTATCTCCATTGTGCAGTCCTGAATAAGGCTTATTATCAGCTATTTAACAATTTTGCCGTAGTGATGCAGTAGTGTTTTTCTTGCGTGTGGAAGAGAGCAGAGGTAATTTTGCCGTCGGAAAACAGGGGTCAGTGAACGGTACACTTATCGTACATGCCTTGAACCACAACAAATGCAGAAACTTCAACCAAACCGAATCCTATGAGAAAGGGAAAAGCATGGATGATTTTTTCAGCTCTTGCATTGGCTCTCCCTGTGGTAGCCGCGGAACCTGAAATAGTCATCGTCTCCACCAACGGAGCAAATACAAAGAAAATAGAGCTAACCCCCACGACCCGTATCACCTTTAACACGGCGGAGGGCAAGATGATCCTCCTGCCTTCTGCCGACGTCGCACCTATGGAATTTCCTGTCGAGGGCATAGAGAAAATCATTTTCGACCTGACTACCAATTCAGTCGAAGACATCGATGCCGATCTGAATGGCATTTCCATCGAGAACAGGCATGGCTTAGTCACCATAACGGCTCCGGGAGAGTTCGCTTATGGGGCCTGGAACGCCAATGGCGTGGCGGTGGCTGCCGGAAATGCCAACGGAACAGTGACAATCGACTTCTCTATCATGCCTCGAGGCATATACATTATCAAAGCCAATGATAAAATCCTGAAATTCGTGAACAAATAACCTGACACCTATGCGACTCATAAATACAATATTAATGGCGCTCATCGCCACCTTCGGACTATATGCCCAGAACAGCACGACGACAAACAAATCCTTGGTGCTGAAAACCGTAGCGGGAGATACCATCCGCTACCGACTGTCGGAAATCAAGGAAATCACTTTCGAGAACAACAACACGGTACCCACTGAAAGCCGGGTGGCATCCGTGGAGAACCTTTCGCCTTCTTACATCGCCGTGGAGGGTATCAAGAAAGGCGACAAACTCATACCGGGCGAGACTGCTCATGTTATCATCAAGGCCGGTAAGCAGCTTATGGCCGGCTTCAGCGACTATCATTTTATGCATGTGCATGTGCACGTCAACGGAATGGTTATAGTGCCTGAGGTGCCGGAGAATTTCCAAAAGGGAGCGGAAAGTATAGATGTGGCATTCACTGTGCCTGAAGCGGAGGAATGTAACATCACCGCCTGCTACAGCATCCAGCAGCAGTTCCTGACAAGCGGATTCACCATGACTCTGGAACAGCATCCCGCTGTGGAACTGTTCGGTGTCAGCCCCGACAAGAAATACAAGTACTTCGACGCATACCTCAAGGTGAAGGACGCCTTCAAGATCACCTCAGTGGAATACAAGATGGGCGACGGCGAGTGGACAGACGTAAAGGCAACCAAAGGTTGCGACTGGTCGGAAGATAAGGATGTCCTCAACCTCTATCATATCAAGATTCGTCCCAACTCTCAGAATGTAGAGGGTGATGTGGCACTCCGCGTAAAAGGCGAGCAGCATGAGCGCCACAATATCACCTGGAACAATGCAACAGCGCAGTATATAGACACCGCACGAAGCTCCCTTCCCAATAATATCATTGACGGTGATCCAGTAGTTGCCGAGATTTACGTCAACGACGAGTATTACATGCGTGGCGTATCCGCCAACGCCGGAGTTGAGCCTGAGTTAGTTGGAATGGGATATATCCGTTTTACAATGCCGAAGTCAGACGTTACCGTAAACCTCGATATCCGTCACAAAGTTCCTGTCTCTTTCACTAAGGGAGAGCATGTGGACACTGTAGGAATCTATGATGCCGACGATATGTACTACGGACGTCCCACCACCCTCGGCACCCCCGGCAAGCCTATATACTTCTTTGTGACAGCCGAGACGGGATTCAAGCCTGTGAAAGTAATCGCCGACGACGGCAAATCGTATTCTTTCACCCATTACGGTGACAACATCTACATGTCTGAGGTAATCATTGGAAAAGACGCATCCGAACTCAGTGTCAACATACAGTGTGGTAAAGCCTATACCGTTTCATCCGAGCAGGTTGTGCAATTTGAGCAAGGAAAGCTCTACTGCCAGGGCGATACAGTGAAAATGGCAATTCAGGTACCTTCGGGCAAGCAGATTGAGAGCGTGAAAGCAACCACCACCTCAGGCGTTGACGTTCCCGTAACTCTCAATGCACCCTACGGCACTTTCATCATGCCCGCTGAAGATGTGAAGGTTACGGTTACTTATTCTGACCTCTCGCAAGGGGACAACGTTTCCGTGATTGCATACTATGATGCCGACCAATATCGTGTGAGCAGCTCCACCAACTACGACTGGAAGTTCCTTGAAGGATTCACCACAACCAAAGGCTCCACCATCTATGTAACCGTTCTGGATTACTATGGCGAAAACTTCTATGTGGGCGTCAAGATCGGCAATGATTTGGTTGTATATCCCGCCACGATGGATGAGGACTCCGGCGAATATTCCTTCGGAAAAGCAATTACCCTTACCGGCAACACCGTAATCAAAGTAGGTGCCACTAAAGCCTCCGTCACTTTCTGATCATCCCTTTCTTCATATTCACACTATAAACCGAACGGCTCCATTCCCATTGCGGGTGTGGAACCGTTCACTGTATGTCTCCGACTTTAACCCATCGCTATTGTATTATCCCCTCATGTTTCTACCGTTCTCCTGTCTTATGGGGAATAATGATAACAGTCAAATAGCTTATGGTTTATGAGCGTTAGGGTCTTTGGCTTTGGCTGCCAGAGCCATCAGCTCGCGGTTGATATGGCAGTAACCACGCGGATTGTTTATCAGATAATCCTGATGATATTCTTCGGCAGGATAGAAGCTCTGTAATTTCCCATACTCTATCTGCAACGGCCTGTCGTTGCGGCTTTGCAGCTTTTTAAATGCAGCTACGACAACAGACTCATCCGCTGCATCTGTGTAATAGATTCCGGTTCTGTACTGGGTGCCTACATCATTGCCCTGTTTGTTGAGCGATGTAGGGTCGATAGTCTTGAAAAACATTTCCAACAGAAACGGAAGCGTAATCTCCATTTCTTCATAGACCACCCTGACCGTCTCTGCCGATTCCGTCGTTCCTGTGCATACCAACCTGTAATCCGGGTTCTGCACTATGGAATTGGCATAACCCACCTCGGTCTCTTTCACACCATGTAAAAGTCCTATAAAATGCTCCGTTCCCCAGAAGCACCCACCCGCAAGATATATCTCTTTCATCTTCAATTCATTTTCTTTCTATAACAACAGTTCTGTGCCATTGTTCCTGTCAGCAGCATACCTGTCATGCAGATTAGTCCACAACTTTCATTAACAACGCATAATATGGTAAGCAGGAAGCTGTGATTTATTCACTTACCGTCTGACTTTCCAGAAATACGCAGTCTATGGCAATTTTGCACAAGTCGCAGATTATCATTATATTTGCGACTCAGACCGCAAGAAGCCCCGGTC
>CAJMDR010000135.1 GCA_905212215.1 uncultured Porphyromonadaceae bacterium | reverse complement strand
GTGGCTTCGACATTTCAGCTATAGCCATGCCTAATGCCGCCGATATAGAATTGGAAGCATGCCCTGCCGTGAAAGTATCGTATGGACTTTCCTGCGGGTTTGGGAAACCACTTATGCCGCCGTCCTGACGCAACGTCTTGAACGCCTCGCGTCGGCCGGTAATGATTTTATGAGCGTATGCCTGGTGGCCTACGTCCCATACAATCTTGTCGTCAGGTGTGTCAAGACAGTAATGCAGCGCCACGGCTATTTCCACGGCGCCCATCGATGATGCAAAATGACCCGGATTGGTAGAGAGATTCTCAATGATACAGTTACGCAAATCAGCGCATACTTTCGGTAACGCCTCTAACGGTAACTGCCTTAGTTCTCCCGCACTCGACACTTTATATTTTTCAGGTATTGATTCGTCTTTCATGGTTATTTTATGTAGCCGTAACGCTTAAGCAATGGAAACAGTATCAACAGTCCTGACACCGCTACCACTAACAGATTCTTTAGCGTAACGCCTCCGCGCAGTAATAAAAATACCGAAAGCCAGAGCCATAAGAGCCCAAGAACGATCATGATGATTATACTGCGAATTTTCATAACACAAAATTATAAAAAAAGCCGCTTATACACAAATACAAGGAAATATCCTCTTATAAGAAACGTATTTTATCATTCCTGATATTTGGCCGTTCTATCCTTTTCCTGACCAACCTTCAAAATTTCATGTTCTTAAACTACGTATTTAAACTTACTGACGACATTATATGTTGTAAAGCAGATAATCAGCGTAACTTACTGATTATTAGCTGATGCAAGATGCCATTTCTATCTTTTCAAAACCTATTTAAAGAATTTTTAGGCAAAAATAATGTTGATTTTTTGGCTGTTCCCCGAAAAATGCCTAAATTAGCGAATCAAAAACAAAACAACCAATCATTAGATTATGAGCATAACAATCACCTTCAATGAACTCAGACGATTGAAAGACTCCCTCCCCGACGGAACTATGCACAAGATAGCCGATCAACTCAACGTGACCGTTCAAACGGTGCGCAACTACTTCGGCGGCGAAAATTATCAGTTCGGAAACTCTCAGGGAGTTCACATCGAACAGGGTCCCGATGGCGGTCTCGTAGTGCTCGATGACAGCACCATCTATGACATGGCTATGGAAATACTCAACAAAGAGAAAGAGGCCAACTGATCGTCCTTTCGTTTGTTGAATAATAAATGGGGAATTACTACTCTGTTGTAATTTCCCATTTTTTCAATCTACAAATATTGAATTATGGTAACTCTTGCCATTCATACTTACCGCCATGCCCTCGAACTTCAGTCCAGACTGAAAGCGGAGGGGGTGAAAAGTGAAATCAAACCGGTGGATACAGACGCTCCCGGACCACAGCCCGGAGTAAGGGTCTGTGTGGAATATGCAGATCTGGCAAAAGCCCTGCGTATAGTGGAATCGGAAGCAGACAGGGAACTGGCCACTCTAAACGCAAGGTTCTCGGGGTTAAGTTCGGAACTCCTTATCCCGGTAGATTTCTCAGACCATAGTCTGTTAGCTGTGGAAGTTGGGTTTGACCTGGCAGCAAGACTACATCTTTCTCCCGTTCTGCTCCACACGGTAGTGACACCTTATTTTCAAGGCGACATGGATGGCTCAGATCCGGTAGCCGAAGAACAGGAAGAGCTTGACAATGCTGAAATTCAACTCACACTGAGCCAGCAGGCAGCAGTGGAGATGGACAGACTGAAGGCAAAAATAAGACATAGGATAGCCGATGGCACCCTTCCTCCCCTTGAATTTAGGTCGGAGCTACGCGAGGGCATCCCTGAAGAAGTTATTTTACAATATAGCAAAAGAACTCCACCGTCATTCATCGTCATGGCGACGAGAGGTGCTTCTCGAAGGGAAAGAGAGCTCGTGGGAAGCGTTACTGCCGAAGTGCTCGATTCTTGCAGAGTGCCACTTTTCATTATACCTGAACATCACACAATGCCGGCAATCAGGTCTATAAATTCGGTGATTTTTTTCTGCAATCTCGACCAGCAGGATGTTCTCAGCATGGACACTTTCCAAAGAATGTTCTCTTATCCGGATGATGCTCACATTCATTTAGTATCTGTCAATCCGAGGGCTACCAAGATAGATGCTAAACTTAAAGCTCTTGCAAAATATTTCTCCGACAATTATCCTGACTCGGACTTCATTCCGTTGCCTCTTCCCGTAGACAGCCACTTCCGCAATGAAATGGAAAAACTTATGTCAGTACATAACATTCAGTTGTTGGTGGTTCCTAACCGTCGAAGAAATGTATTCCAGCGCCTGTTCAATCCTTCCGTGGCACATCGTATTCTGTTCGAGAAGGATATACCCATGTTAGCGCTCCCATCCTGACATTCTTCAAGACAATCGAATAGGAGGTAAACACCTGAAATTAGTGTTTACCTCCTATTCGATTTTGATAGCTTATCCGTTGTAAGGAGAAAATTGATCTTTCCCTACACCGCAAAGCGGGCATACCCATGTATCAGGTACATCCTTGAAGTCGATCCCGGGCGCCACTCCTCCTTCGGGGTCACCTACCTGCGGATCATATATCCATCCGCATACGTCACAAATGAATTTCTGCATAGTAGTTTACTGATTAAGTTTTTAATAGTAACGCTCTAATATGCAAGTGGTTCAAAAAGAATAGCGAATACCGATGCTCGGACTCCATGCATGCAAGTGGTAGTCTGCCTTAAAGGTCTGTTGCGCGGGTAGTCCGAGAATAGGCATTTTCGCTGCCAACAGGTCTGTATATGTGCAAGATGCGTCATTTCTTCCCAAGCCCGCTACATACATACATGACACATCAATACTCAGTGCCGGTAACGGCTTGAAACTTATTCCAGCCGAAGGACCGAGTCGGGTCATGCCGGGAGTCTCCGGGTTGAAATGTTCTTTGTCTACCGGAGTCAGATCTACCAGCATTCCTGCTCGAAGGTCGAGGCGGTTTGTTAAGGCATACTCAGCGCCGAGACGGAAACTCCAAGCATTGTGATACTTCTTTGTAAGATGCTGGTCGTAATCTTTCAACTGCTCACTGAGAAACTCTATGTCAAGTGTCTTGTATGTCTTCCATCCGGTGAGCTGAGCGTCAAAAGCCAATGTCAACGGATCTATTGGCCGCCAGGAAGCACCAAGACTCAAGACGTATGGCGCCGGCATGGATGCCTTGAAGTTGGCAGCATTTATAATGCCTAAATCTTTCTCCAGCACCGTGCGGGCGATTTCGTTAGCATAATCCACAGAAGCGTCGCCGCTCTTCACTTTCTGTTGCATCTTGGAACGGAACATGGCACCTACCGTGATGCGGTCGGTTACATCGTACATTGCACCTACGCTGAAGCCTGCCACTAACTCCGATTTTCCTTTGAGGTTGACCGAAGCTGGCACTGTATGTCCGAAACGGTAATTCGGATCGATGCCTAGCTGCCCGCTCAAACCCGTTGCGCTCATGACGCCTAACATCTTATCCATGGTTGCGGAGCTGACAAGACCTTTGTCAAGGTCAACACTTCCCCACGAAAGTATCAGCCCTGCCCCCACCGATAGCTTCGGCAGGATACGCCATGCTACGGTAGGCTGTATATTGTATATCTTCAGATTCACTTTCTGATTAAGCACAGACCCGGGCCAGTCGCGAGTCCAGTTGATGGAACTGCCGTAGGGTGTATAGAAGCTCACACCAACCTGCAGATTGTCATAGACACGGAAAGCGGCGTTAAAAGCCATTGGCGTGGAGATGCTGTTGTGAGTATGGAAAGGGGTGCCGTTTACATCGGCGCTTACTTTTGAGCTTACTGCTGTCAGGCTGCCGGTAAGGTCCAGGGTCTTGGATGAGAATCCAAGTCCGGCAGGATTAAAAATCATGCTCTCGGCTCCTAATTTCTGGGCTACTCCCGTATGTGCCATGCCCAACTGGCGTGCGCTGAGGGTATTGACTTGATAGCCTTCTGCTTTTGCCTGACAGATGCCTGCGAGCAGTGTCATTGCAAGGATGATGTGTCTTGACTTCATTTCGTTACAGTCAGATTATTGTCCGTAAAAACAACAGGACAGGAACACAGGTCATCAGTCCTTCGTTCCTGTCCTGCTGGAAGTTTTTATAGAATTGGGTCAAATTTCGTGATCATGTTCCAGCATAAGTGTCATGGATGGGCGGTCGCATATCTCACGCGGTCCGAAATATTGAATCGGGCCTGGATATTGATATAATGTGTTGAGTCCCAATGTCTCGCGCATGGATGCATAGTGCAGATAAGGACGGCCGTTCAAGTTCACCAGTGCCTTCTTGATTACCGGTTTCATCTTACCGTTACGTTTCTCCATGTTCATCATCATGGTGATGGGAATGCCGCCGGCAATCCATTGCTCCGTGGGAGCAATAAGGTTACGGATGGACGACATGTAGCCTGTCAGCCCTGCATTGATAAGCATGGCTGCGTTGAAGCCGAGGGCATAAGTGTAGTCAGCGTCGAAATTCGACGGATCGGCACAACGACCTTCATAGCCGAAGAAATGGTGCTGTGTGGCGAATTTGCCGCTGTAAAGCCCTTGTTCAGCCATCTCTTCCAGTCTTTTGCTTACCATTTCCGAAATCAGGCTCTCGGTCTCGATAAGGCTTACCTGAACATTACCGTGGCTATCACGTTCCAGACAAAGCTCAAGGGCAATGTGTTTGGGAAGCGATTTGAAAAGCTCTGCATTAACAGGCGACAGATAGCTGTGCACTCGCATCAGTTTCTCCATCTCCTCAAGCTCTGTGAGTTCATCGCCATGTTCGGCAAGAATATCGTTTAGTTCCTCAATCAACTTCTTCATAGAGGGAATAAACTCGATGAGGCCTTCGGGAATAAGCACAGTGCCGAAGTTCCAGCCAATCTTTGCACGCTCAGCAATGAAGTATGCTATCTGGCTCACGATATTGTCGAGAGTCATGCGCTTGGCCTGCACCTCTTCCGAGATAATGCAGATGTTGGGTTGCGTCTGCAAAGCACATTCCAATGCTATGTGTGAAGCGGAACGACCCATCAGCTTGATGAAGTGGTAATACTTCTTGGATGAATTGCAGTCGCGCTGTATGTTGCCGATCAGTTCGCTGTAAACCTTGGTGGCGGTGTCGAAACCGAAGGAGGTTTCTATCCATTGGTTCTTCAAGTCACCGTCTATGGTCTTGGGCACGCCGATTACCTGGACTCCGGTGTTTTTCTCCTTATAATATTCAGCCAGCACGGCAGCATTGGTGTTGGAGTCATCGCCGCCTATTATCACCAGCGCCTTAATGTTCAGTTCCTCCAGAATCTTCAGACCCTGGTCAAACTGATCTATGTTCTCCAGTTTGGTTCGGCCTGAACCGATAATGTCGAAACCGCCTGTATTGCGGTATTGCTGTATGTAGTTTGCCGTCAGTTCCATATACTGGTGGTTGATGAATCCGGAGGGACCCATCAGGAAGCCATACAGCTTACATTCGTTATTGATACGTTTTATACCGTCGAAGATACCGCTTACCACGTTATGGCCGCCGGGCGCCTGTCCGCCGCTGAGTATGATACCCACATTGAAGGGTTCTTCCACACGCTTTGGATTGGTGTCGCGCTGCATTTCCACCACAGGCAGTCCGTATGTGTGGGGAAACAGTTTGGCTATTTCTTCTTGGTCGCCGCAGGATTGAGTTTTTTCGCCGTATTTAATCTTTACGGCTCCCTGCAGGCTCTTAGGGAGCTTGGGCTGATACGCTTCCCTCGCTCGCTGCAATGCGCTCTTTTTCATCTATTTACCTGTATATGCCGCCGGTAATTTGTGGTAGATTGCTTACCGGACTCGTTTTTCGCTGCAAAGTTAACTATAATTTTTGAATTTGAAGCCATTCTCGTGCGACTTGGGTTCGTTAGTCTCCGGATGCAGGCCTTTTTATATATACATTCATATTTACGAAAATGTTTAATACTTCTCGTTAGTCTCTGTTTCGGAAAAAATTATTAATTTTGCAACATGCTTTCGCACAGTGACTGCATCATCGTTAAATCAAAAGGTTGTCTGAAGCGTTGATAAAGGAATGAAATTACCCTATATCAACAATCTGTTGCACACCCTGAACCTTGCCGGGCCGCGTCTGGGCATTGCCTTTAGCGGCGG
>CAJMDR010000134.1 GCA_905212215.1 uncultured Porphyromonadaceae bacterium | reverse complement strand
CCCCTGCCTGTCTTCACGCTGCCTGTCTATCTTGTCGCCCTTCCTCTCAGGTTTACGTATAGGTTTGGTCTCTGCATCTATAAGCTGAGTTTTGGTAGTCGTCCTCACGTCGGAAGGGGTTGAGAGAGGCAACAACTTCTCCAGAGACTTAGGTCTTGCACGCTCGTCAAGAGTCATGACAGCGATTTTTTGCCTCAAAACATCCGAGACATGCGGCGGCAACATCTCCACCAACTCTCCGGGACGTAGCTTTATCGAGGCCTCGGGATTCCTGCCCACAAGACAGAAATATAAAGTTGCGCCAAGGGCATATATATCGGACCATGGCGAGAAAGTCTTTATGCCGCAATACTGTTCAGGGGGAGCATAGCCCTCGCTGTAACCTTGAGTATTGATTGTGGAGGTTGCGTTGCCGGAACTATCGTAATGTTTCGACAGGCCGAAGTCAATGAGCACAGGACGCAAATTGTCTTCATCATCCTTGGCCAGCATTATGTTGGCAGGTTTGATGTCAAGATGGCAAATCCTGTTTTCATGCAGCATCCGCACGGCATCCATGATAGGCTCGAGCAGACTTATTGTCTCTTCCTCGCTTAAGGCACCATGAGATTTCACATACTCGGACAAACTCTGGCCGCGAAGATACTCCATTACGTAATAAGCTGTATTGTTGGCTTCGAAGACTTCGTCGAAACCTACTATGTTGGGATGCGAGAATCCAATCTTCTGCAACCTCATAGCCTCATTGATGAAGTCCTTGCGAGAATTTTCAACACGCTCTCGTGCGGGTTTGGAGTATGTAACGGATGCATCCGCCATACGCTCGCAGTCGTTGCTGAGGAAAAACTCTTTCAGCGCGAAGTTGACCGACATACGGATGCTACCTACCTTTACCGGAGCCTTGACACGGTACGTTATTCCGAAACCGCCCTGGCCCAGTATCTCTTCTATAGTATATGTCCGCTGTCCGCCTTTAAGCTGATAGCCTTGTGTCAATCCGTTTTCCATTATTTGCCTTGTTTAAGTGCTGTGGAAGTTTATCGTTCAGCCATATTCGCTAAACGAATGCAAAGATAGCACGAAGCTTGGCTTCTTCCAAATATCCGGACAACAAATTTGATGAAAAAGCGTTTCGCGATTATGAGCTACCGCTTTTCAAGATGCAAAAGAGCAGCGCTCTACAGCAATCATCAGTAACCGAAACGGTCAGCGGCTTTCTGCATACTTGCAATTATCTCCACACCGAAGGGACAACGAGTCTCGCATACGCCACATGCCAGACATTCAGAAGCATGATGCTTCTGCGCCTTGTAATGCTCTCTGACCGTTTCAGGAATGGCGTTCTGCGCCACGGTGAGGTTATAGAGCTTGTTGACCATTGCTATGTCAATCTTCGCGCTGCATGGAGCACAATGGCCACAATACATGCAATGTCCTTTCCAGGAGAAGTTATCCAACCCCGACAATACTCTTGTATAGTCGCGCTGTTGCTCAGTCGCGTTGTTCCAAGCCAAAGCCTGGTCCATCTCTTCTTTGTTCTTGGCTCCAATCATTACGGCGGCCACGGCAGGGCGAGTTATGGCATATTCTATTGCTTCTGTCGGAGTCATAGCCTTCTCAAACGGAGAATTCTGGTCACTCAGCAGATCGCCGCCGCCATAAACCTTCATCACATCGATGCCTATGCCTTTGGCGTCACAGATTTCGTATAGACGCTCACGGTCAGGATCTATATTGGTGCGCGACTGCTCGTAGGTCTCTTTCTCGAACATGGAATAGATATCCCTCTCGGCAGGCTGCATGTCGTATGCCGGATTGATGGAGAACATAAGCACTTCTATCAAACCAGTCTCCACCGCCTTGCGGGCAATGACCGGATTGTGGCTGCTCATGCCTATGTGACGTATACGGCCTTCTTCTTTCAGCTTCTGAGCAATTTTGATAATCTCGCCGTTGAAGACAAGGTTGAAGTCCTCCTCGCTGTCAACATAATGAATCATTCCTATGTCGAGGTAGTCCGTGTCCAGCTCTTTGAGTTGCGCCTCGAAAGCAGGCATTATCTGTTCTGTCTCGCGGGTGCGCAGATACTGACCGTCGGTCCAGACAGTACAGAGATGTCCCTGAATGATGAAATCCTCGCGTCTTCCCTTCAATGCTTTTCCTATGTTGGTTCGCAAATCCGGATTTGGCGAATAGATGTCGATGAAGTTTATGCCTTTAGAGATGGCATAGTCAAAATGCTTCTTCACCTCTTCGGGAGTCTGGTTCATGAAGCCTTCGCAACCCAAAGAAATAGCACTCACCGAGATTCCGGTATTTCCTAAATATCTGTATTCCATGATGTCGGTAGATTGTCAGGATTAGATTCTTCTGCAAAGTTAACAAAAGCAACCAACTCTACATTCTCAGGCAACACAATATACTTTGAAATCTACGGAATGTATAAATAATGCCGAAATAATGGCACTAATAACATGTTATTCCGGCGCTTCAGCGGGACCCTCGATCATGTTCTTGCATCCGGGGAATCCTGTGCGGATAAGCTTGTTGACGGCAGTTGTGTCCGCCAATGCCTCTTGAGTGGTGAAAGGAAGACATACCAAGTCCGTCACTCTTGCACCGGGTATAATGGCATTCAGCAATTCCTGCGTAGAAGGGGCCTGTTTGAGAGCCGCATACTCTTTATACGTATACTTGGTGAACTTTGTATTATACGGTGAGATACCTCTACGGTCAAGCAGGTATCCGTTTGCCAACTGTAACGGCAACGCATCGGGAGTGATGTCGGATGGCGCGGGGAATGAAATCAGCTGTTTTCCGTCTGCCGAGGTCTGGATAGGCACATTATTAATATAATCGCCGTTAGTGCGGTATACCTGTGCGGAAGGTATATAGTTGCGCATACCCGTCAAAGGAATATCTTCTTTAGGGCCGATCTCGCCATCAACCTGTATAAGGTTCCCTTCTATTGGTCCGTTATCATTGTTTGGTTTCGAGCTATGGCACGAAGTCATTACCATCCCTGCACAAACGGCGGCCAATGAGGCTGTCTTTATCGCTTTCATGCTAATGTGTATTAAGGCTGTGAAAGTATAAAACATTAAGAGGCTGTGAATTACTTACACAGCCTCTTCGTTATTGGTAGCGGGACCGAGAATTGAACTCGGGACCTCCGGGTTATGAATCCGACGCTCTAACCAACTGAGCTATCCCGCCAAAGTGCTTACCGGGTTTGTTTCCCGTTTGCGAGTGCAAAGGTAGACAGAATTTCTGACTCCACCAAATATTTTCTTCGTTTTTTTAACTCGAAATTTATACACCAATGCAACTTTATACTCTAAGTTATTGATTTTAAATGATTTATAGCACGATAAAATTTTAAGGTCAGATTCCCTGAACTGACTGTCAAGTAATCTGTAAATTTATCAATACAGTCTCATCTCCTTTTCTTGCCATATCCGGGTCTTTGGGAATAACGGGCATAAATCTCAGCTCCCTTACGCTTCGCTTTAGCTATGTCGACCGGATTCTTCGGGTCAACGCCATATTTGGAAAGATCCGGAACTACTACCTTCGTGCCGGGCTTGATACGGTTGGGATGACCAAGAATGGCTTTGTTCTCCTCATATATATATGGCCAGAAATGCTGATTGCCGTAATGCTCGCGTGCAATGGTCGTCAGATAATGAGTGGTGGTTACGGTGTCGTACACCTTCTTTGTATCGGAAGCCTCAGTAGGTGCGGCATCATCGCCGGAAGCTGTTCCAGTTTCCTTTTGCACCACAGGTCTGGAGATGCTGTCGGCCACACTGACTGTATTTACAGGGGTGTCGAGAACAGCTACCGGTTTCGTCTGTACTGCCGAAGTTTCCTTATCACCTATTCCTAATACTGCACTGCTGATATATCGGCTTTTCTCGGGACAGATAAGCATGATAAGAACGGTCACCACTCCGGTCAACAACAAGGCGCAGGCAAAGCCTATAAGGAAACTTAATACTCTATGTTTCTTCCTGTGCTTTGAATCTTCTTTCTCTTCATACTCACGAGCCTCCTCTATCTCATGTCGCAAAGGGGCTGCACCGGAGTCATATTCATCTTCCTCAGTAGTATAAAGACTGCTCTCATCTTCAGGACAGCCATCTGTTTCTTTTACCGTCTGTTCTTCCTTAACGCATACGGACTCTTCTTTATCCTCAACTGGGTGTGTAGGCCATGTCTCTACATCCTCTTCAAGATATTCCTGACATTCCTGGCCACAAACCTCTTCAGTCTTTTCTTGCTCGTCGAAGGTCTTGGTGAGGAATGGAGCTAAAGGTGCAAGTTCCGGATTCTCTTCAGAATGTTCCTGCTTGTTATTTTCGATTTTCTCTGTCTCAACAACAGTTTCCTTTTTCTCAGCTTCCGGCTTGGGACTTTCAATCTCAGGAATAACAGTTTCATCTTCTGCAGCTTGTGTAGTTGCCTCTACTGTCTTCTCTCTCTCGTCTTCAATGGTTCCGGAAGTTTCCACAACGGGGTCGGGAGCATTTCCGGCAGCTTCCAGTTCCTCTTCTGTTACATCTTCAGTAAGCTCTATGGCTTCAAAATCCGCAAAAGGAGCGTTTATGGCGGCTGCCAGATCTTTAGCCGGAATAAAACTAATCTTAATATGTGAAGGAAGGATTATGACATTAGCTGTGGTGACATCCACACTTTTGCGTTCCCCCATTCTGGCAACCTTAAAGGCACCTATCCCTTTAATCCTTACTGTCTCCCCATCGGCCAGAGCCTGCGAAATCACGTTAAACATGGAACGCAGGAAATCGTCCACATCACGCCTTGGCAACCGGGTGCGTTTTGCTATCAGAGCGCATACTTCCGAAAAAGTTATTTTCTGTTGCATTACAGTATGGCTGTTAACGTTGATTCAGTTTCTGCTTAAGTATGGCCGAAGGCTTGAACGCCAGCACAATCTTCGGAGGAAGAAGCACCCTTCGTCCTGTGGCCGGATGCACATTAACTCTCTCAAGTCTTTTTTTCGCCTCGAAAGTACCGAATCCCGGCACAGCGACAGCATCGGTCTCAGTACCGCAATCCGCAAGCATAGAGGCAAAAGCGTCCACGACAGCACGACCTTGGGTGCTGTCGAGTGAACTCTCCGCACTCGCTTTTTCTATAAGAGTCTTTGTATCCATGGCCTGACAGCAGGGTTATTTGTTTGTGGTTGCCAAGACCGAGTAAAGCTTGTTAGTACCTTTCCACGTCTTGCCTTAGGGTGCAAAGGTAACATTTTTTTTGCAAACGGAAGGGCCTTTTACAGCGAAATAGCCATAAAATTAGTTTTCCATGCGGTTAAGGAAGTCTTATTTAAAATAGAATTATTACCTTTGCAAATCCTTTGACCATCAACAGACACTTACGCAAGGGCATGATAACTTTTTTCAAAAAAGGAAACTCTATATTGATAGCCGTCCAGACGGCGAAATCACTCACCGCGGAAGACAAGGAGCGGCTGCAATGGCTCTTTTCTGGCGCCAAACCGCTCAAGGTGCGCATGGCCCGCGGAAGATACATTGGACCGCGCCGCGAAATGCTCTCGCCTTGGAGCACTAATGCTGTGGAAATGGCAACCAACATCGGGGTAAACGGTGTGCAGCGTATCGAGCTGTTCACTGCTGCGGAAGCCGACGAAACGTTCGACCCTATGCTGAAGGCAATGTATGAGAATCCGGACCAGAGCGTGTTCACACCACAGATCACAGCTCAGGAGATACAGCATATCTCAGACCTCAGGGCTTATAACCAACAGGAAGGCCTGGCTCTTTCGGAAGAAGAAATATGTTATCTGGAAGGCTTGTCGGAACGCCTCGGCAGACCCCTCACTGACAGCGAGGTATTCGGTTTTTCGCAAGTAAATTCCGAACATTGCCGCCACAAGATTTTCAACGGAACTTTCGTCATCGACGGACAGGAAATGCCACAAAGTCTGTTCCAGCTAATCAAACAGACTTCAAAGGAAAACCCCAACGGACTGGTATCGGCATATAAAGACAATGTGGCTTTTGTTGAAGGCCCTGAAGTGAGCCAGTTCGCTCCTGCCAATCCGGACAAATCCGACTTCTTTGAAGAAAAGCATATCAATACCGTCATCTCGCTGAAGGCAGAGACGCATAATTTTCCCACCACGGTAGAACCTTTCAAC
>CAJMDR010000133.1 GCA_905212215.1 uncultured Porphyromonadaceae bacterium | reverse complement strand
GTACAGCTATCTTTATTTAGGCGACAACGCCAGGGCACCTTACGGACCACGTTCCTTCGAGGTGGTATACCGTTTTACACTTCAGGCGGTGAAGCATCTGTTCGCGCAGGGATGCCGCCTGGTAATCCTTGCCTGTAACACAGCATCGGCAAAGGCATTGCGCTCCATACAGCAGGAATATCTGCCCGGCAACGCTCCAGAAAGGCGTGTGTTGGGTGTGATACGTCCCACGGTGGAGGCCCTTCCTTCAGTGACCCGTAACGGGCATGTAGGGCTGATGGCAACCGCAGGAACAGTGGCAAGCCACAGCTACCGGATGGAGACGGCGAAGATTGACCCTTTGATGAAACTGACAGAGTTAGCTTGTCCTCTGCTTGTTCCTCTGATAGAAAACGGCGAGGCCGAAAGCGAAGGCACCGACTGGTTCGTGCATAAATATACCTCGCAGCTCTTGCAGGCTGATTCGGAAATTGACACAATCCTGTTGGGATGCACGCATTATCCGATTATCGTCGACAAGATACGGCGACATGTTCCGGAGAATGTTACGTTGCTGGAACAAGGTCCGTTGGTGGCAGCAAGTCTGGAGAATTATCTGCACCGCCATCCGGAGATAGAACAGAAATGCCTGAAAGATGGTACTTGCCGCTACTATACCAGCGAGGAACCTGAGAAATTCAATCCCATGGCATCGCTCTTCACCGGCGAAAAAGTGCTGAGCGAACGCCTTGTGTTCTAAACCACTCATCAACTCAACTCCTAATCAACTCAAATTCCCATCTCCTCACCCACTCAAAAAACTCACCCACTGAAACAGATATTACCTGATGAAGAAAAATTTACTCTGGGCGCTTGCAGCGCTTCTCTTTACCGGAGTCTTCACTTCGTGCTCCGATGATCCCGATGATCCCTACATCTACACCTTGGATTACAAAAGGGCAGACCTGAAATACAACGAGAAGCAGGTATGGACCGATGTCTTCACCAATGAGACACTCTACATCAATCCGTTCAGCTTCGCACATACCGGAAGTCCCGACTATGGCGGCTATTTCTCGGGCTACGTAGTGACCAAATCCACAGACAAGGGATATTATCCCGACATGCTCGCCCACCAGTTCGACGTCACCGCCGGTGGAAGTGCTTCGGGAGTAGGCAATCCCTACTTGGTGGCTTTCTGGAACAGTTCGGAGACCGACGCCACTGAACTGGGACAGCGTTCAACCATATTTTACGTCAAGCATCGCTACGGCACCAACGTGGAGAACTTCATTCCCCGGTCGGTGAAGATATGCAACACTACTTACGCATATTATGCCATGACACGCGGAAACGACTATTGCCGTAAGTTCACCAAGGGTGACTATCTCAAGCTTACAGCACACGGAGTCAGCGCTGCCGGAGGCGAAAAGACCCTCGATTTCTATCTGGCCCGTTGCGAAGGCGAGGAAGAGGACTGGTATGTTACTTCATGGACCAACTGGGACCTTTCGCCGCTTGGCGAGGTGATGGCGGTCTATTTCACCATGGAGTCGAGCGATGTAGGTCAGTTCGGAATCAACACTCCCTGCTATTTCGGTATGGATGGTCTGGAAGTGAGTAGCAAGACTTATATGCTTGACAACGACAATCACGACGACAAAGACTGATGAAGACGCTTGAAGAGATAAAGTCAGCAGCTGAACGCGGCGAGGACTCAGAGGTGATACTGCAGTCCCTCAATGAGTATATAACAGCACATCCGGACGATGAACCGGCCATAACAGAGCGAGGACTTCTGAACTGGGCCATGGGACGCCGTTCGGCCGCTATAAACGATTATCTTGCTGCAATCAAGCTGAACCCTAACAGTAAGTCGAAACAGGCGATACAGAGCGCCTATGCCATTCTGAATTACTATAATAAGGACCTGTATAATCCTTAAATACGTAGCCTCTGCCGAGCGGAGGCCGACGATACAGGCGGCAGAAGGCTGATGATAAGAAAAAGTCGAGATTAGCCTTTGGCAATAATTGAAGAAGAGATGCTGGAGAGTTTTCGGCATCTCTTTTTTGAGTATTGGGAGAGCTATGAGAACTATTAGTGCTATGAGTGCTGGGAGAAAATGGGTGGTGCGGGAAGGTTGGAAGGACAGTTTTGGGGGGAGAATCAGGCACTGATAGGGAACTAATGGGGCGCCGATTGTTATCTATTCAGATTTTTTTATTAATTTCGCGACAATGAATATAACAAACGCCAAGTTTGAGATAAGCCAGCCCGACTATCGTAAGTGTCCCAGGCATGAAGTGCCGGAGTATGCTTTCATTGGCCGGTCGAATGTGGGCAAGTCTTCGCTCATCAATATGCTTACCGGCAGAAAAGGTCTTGCTAAGACAAGCCAGACTCCGGGCAAGACATTACTGATAAACCATTTCAGCATCAACGATGGCGCCTGGTATATTGTGGATCTTCCCGGCTACGGATATGCGGCAAGGGGAAAAGAGCAACGTTCGCAGCTTAAGTCTCTGATAGAAGACTATATTCTCCACCGTTGTGAAATGACACTGTTGTTCGTTCTGCTCGACATACGCCATGAGCCGCAGAAGATAGATCTTGAGTTCCTGCGTTGGTTAGGAGAGAACGAGATACCTTTCGCCATCATCTTCACCAAGGCAGACAAACTCGGACCCAATGCGGGACTGAGGAATGTGGAGGCGTATAAAGAAGTTCTGCACCGTGAATGGGAAGAACTTCCTCCGGTATTCATTACATCGTCGACTACGGCAGCAGGCAGGGAAGAGATACTGGCATATATTGACAGCATAAACAAATCGATTAAGGAAAATTCCGGGAGCCGGAATCCGGAATGAGAAGAGAAAGAGGCATGAGTACTGACAACACCATAGCAACGCACAAGACAGGCAGAAAGAAGAAAAGCAGGCTTCTGCGGCTTGTAACCGGTTCGGGACGGTTGAGCGAGGTGATACGGTTCGGCCTTGTAGGCGGCCTCGCCACAGTGATACAATACGGGGTTTACGTGGTGTTCGTGCAGGCGGTAAAGGTGCCGGCGGTGCCTTCCACCATGATCAGTTATGCCATCAGTTTCATCTGCAATTTCTTCCTTAGCAATTACTTCACCTTCCATACCCGTCCCAACGCCTTGCGTGGACTTGGATTCGCTTTGTCGCACCTTATAAACATGGGTCTTCAGGTGGGCTTAGTGGCCATCTTCAAAGGAATAGTAGGACCAACTTTGGCATTGTTGCCCGCCATGGCAATCTGCATACCGGTGAACTATTGTCTGGTGCGTCTTGCCCTGACCTCAAAGCACCTTGAGAGTCTCAGTCATCTGCTTCAAAGAAAAAAACAACAATAACATCACTTTAATCATTGACCCGAACAATAACCTGACGATTTATGGACGATAACAGAAAAACGACCGTTTATAACAGCAACAAAGTGACGCGCCGTGCTGATCTTTCGTCGGAACCCAACGGACAACAACCTTATGGTCCTCAACAGTCTTACGGCCCTCAGTACCCACGTCAGCAACAACCTCAGCGCAAATGGTATGAGGACCCCAAAACTGTCATTCTCATAGTAGCAGGCATATTGCTTACGGGACTGTTAGTAACGGGCATAATCTGGTTCGTCAAGAATACGCCTTCACAAAAAGCGGTAGACGATCCTTATGAGCTTTCCGGCTCATCCTCTTCTTCCGACAGCGAAGTCTCGGCAGGCGGGAAATATGTGCCCATGAGCGATATTACAGTGACATCGGACATAACCTGCATACCCACCACTATTCACAGCACAGGCTACGATTCAAACATGCTTGACGGCGAGCCTACCACGGCATGGCAGTTCTCGGGCAAAAAGACCACCCGCGATGTCACCGCCACCTTCTCCCTCCCTAAAACCTGCATCCTCAAAGGTATGCGCATCCGTAACGGCTATCAGAAACGTTCGTCGCTCTTCTATGCCAACGCCAGACCTTCGTGGATAAGGATAGTATTGCAATCGCCCGATGGCCGCCGTTGTGTATATTATGACGGAGCACTTGACGATGCGCAGGGCTGGCAGTCGCTGAATTCCTCAAACGGTGAGGTGCGCCGCTTCCCCGTAAGCAAGATTCTGCTTATCGTAAATCCCACACGTATTTATCGTGGCAACCGCTACTCCGATGTGGTGATAAGCGATGTTGATTTTGACCTGGTGACTGCCCACTGAATCCACCAGTCTCTTTCTATAGCATTTCATTAGCGACCGATTTATTTTGCCCAAGGTTAAAAATGTGTTAACTTTGTGGCAATTATGAACTCCTTGAACTGCCAAAGTCGGGGAAGGATGATTTGCAGCAGCTTCATGACAGACTGTAAGACACAGCATAAAGATACGGATATGGCAAGCGCCATGCCGCAGATGACCGTCTTTTCGTCGGGAAGGACGGTCATGGCTCATGTGTTGCGTCTATGTCTGTTTTTTCTGCTATTCCTGATTTTTGTTCCATGTCGTGGCGCTACGGATCATGAGGGCTGGAACCACGCCCAATACAAGAGTTACACCGCAATGTCGGGAAAAGTCCTTTTGAAGAAGGGTGACTGGTTCCTCCTCAACAAACGTCAGCCCGACAGCGCTTTGATGTGCTATACGGTGGTGGCGGAGCGTTACAAGCCCAACATGAGCAAGGAGGACATTCTGCTGTGCTTAGAGGGTTTCTACGGGCGCTGGCAGACTTTCTTTTTCGGATATGGAAATCCGTCAATGGCGATGGACGACCTCAGCACTGCGTCGCAGATTCAGGCTCAGACAGGTGAGCCTTCCCCTAAGCTGGACTATTTCTATGGCATCTGCTACATGAACATCGGAACCAATACCGGCGCGGACGTGCTTTACAACAAAGCAATGACTTATTTCCGGCGCTCTTTTGACGAGGCTTGGAAACAAAAAGATTATCGCACCCTGCATCGGGCTTATGACAATTTGCTCACGGCTGCATATCTGAGTGACTCGATACAGACCACCGCCCGGCAGACTCAGATTCTGAGAGGAATTAAGGAACCGGAGATGTGGCGCAAGACTCAGTCTCTGTTGATTTATGAGGGTTTTCAGTTAGAGGAGAAAGGGGATCTTAAAAGAGCCAGAGAGTGCTTCCAGAAGCTCATAGACAATATTCCTCACGACATGGAGAATATGCGCTACCTTGCTTCTTTCTATCTTAAGAGAGAGCGTGTGGAAATGGGGCTGAAGCAGTACGATAAGGCAATGTGTACCCTTGACACGATGCTTTATATAACATACCGCTACGATTTTCCCGATATACGTCAGGCTGCGTTGTGGGCTTTGCGGGCCTGCTACGAAGCCACCGGAAAGGATGCGGAGGCGAGGATGGTGCACAATCATTATCTGGAACTGAAGGATACCCTTTCCAGCGACCGGTTCATGGCTGGTTTCCAGGAACTTACTTTTGCTACCGAGCGCCGCAAGATGCAGAACGACATGGATGCGGTGACCTATAGAAGCCGTCTGAAAGGATGGCTGATAGGTCTCGCCTGTGTATTGTTGGCTCTGACGTTGCTGTTTCTGATAATACTCAAACGCAGTAACCGTAAGCTGCATGAACGCTCCGAGATGCTTTATCGTCAGTTGCAGGACACACTGAACCACAACGAGGACTGGATAGAGCGCCGTGCGCCGATGCTTTCAGGCACCTTGGCAGATGAAGACGTTGATAATGACGCTGACTCTGATGCCGATGCGGCGAAAGAAGACGGCATGTCGGATGTGGAGAATGACGATGCCGAGAAGTATTCCGGTTCGGGCCTTACAGATATGGCAAAAGATGAACTGGCAAAACGCATACGTCAGATAATGCTCCATTCTCCGGCAATCTACGACCCTGACTACTCGCTCGGGCAACTTGCCGAGGAGGTGGACAGTAACCGCAAATATGTTAGCCAGAGTATAAACGAACTTTTCGACTGTAACTTCTGGACGTTGGTGAACAGAGCCAGAATTCGCGAGGCCATGCGTCGTCTTAATGATAATGTCACATACGGCCATTATTCCATAGAGGGTATAGCGGAATCGGTTGGTTTCCGCAGCCGTAGCAGTTTCACTTCATGGTTCAAACGTTTCACAGGCCTCTCAGCTGCGGAATACAGACGTTTAGGCGGCAAAGTGGGCGATGAGAAAAACTCTACTAAAGGATGGCTGGACTGGAAATGAGAGAGAAAGGTGGGAGG
>CAJMDR010000132.1 GCA_905212215.1 uncultured Porphyromonadaceae bacterium | reverse complement strand
CCACCCGTACCGCGCTTTCAAGTGCCTTGAAGTCCTGTCCGCCTGTGACAGGCTCTTGCGGGACCGGAGGCTCACCTAACGACTCACCGACAGTATGATGGGTGAAAACATAATCAAGCCGTTCCTGCGGTATCGTGGGGCTAACCGTTTTTGAATCTTCCGTATCGTCGGAATCCAGTCCTACATCTTCGGGGCGCGTCAGTTCTGCCACCACACGGTTGAGCCTTTCAATATCGGCGTTGACCTTGGTGTTGGCTGCGGCAACTCTGGCATCAATCAGAGCTTTGATGCGCTCCATGTCCACATGGCTTCTGCCAACGAGGTCATCGTCATCGACGGTGTTGGCTTCGACCGGGAAAGGCTCGTCCGCTTGGGGAGGTGTCTTGTCCTCAGGCTTGACTTCCGGCTTTTTCAGCACCCGTCCGATAAGGAAGATGTTGCTTGCCAGTAATGCGATTATTAATAATAGCTCCATCAGAAAAGCGGTTGCGTGTTGGTGAGGTAGATGGCATTGATGGAGTCTCTGTTGCGCTCCAGATGTTCCCTCACTATCTCGGTCACATAATTGCCAAGCGAAACCTTGTCCTTGCCGACCGCCGAGACAACCTTGCTGACAATCTCATACAGATCGTCGGAGAGATATACCCGCTTGTTGGCGTTGATGCGGTTGTTGGAGAGAAACCGCTCCTGATATTTCTTTGCGGTGACCAGTGCGGGGGATTGCCTTTCGAGAACATCGGTCAGTCCGCCGGAGACAGCTCCGCATACTTTCTCCATGAATGGAGAGGTGGGGGGATTATTCATTGTTATAAGAATTTTCTAACAAGTCGTTAATAATATCCTCGTTGTCCTTGAAATGGGCGGCGAGGACGTTGTTGATGTATGTCGATACGCTGCAACCCCATGTGCCGTTGGCATCTTCCAGCCGCTTGATTACCTTCACGAAATCAGGATGGATACCTACCTGCGGATAGCGTCTGTTCGGACTCTTGTATTTAAGGGAGTCGAGATATTTCTCCTTGAATCCGATGACCGGTTCAGTCGGACTGTCCTTGCTTTTCGCTGTTGTTCTGTTTCGTGTCTTCTTATCATCCGTGGCCGGTGAAGTCTGAGCAGTATCTGAATCCTGCTGCTTATTCCCATCCTGGGAGGGGGCCGGATATTCTTTGGCTCGAAAGTTCTCGACAAAACCTTCGGCATCGAAATCATTGTCATACCGTTTTGCCATAAGCCTTGTCAGAGCTTGATGATACCGAGAATCTCGTCAACAAGTTCCACAAGCCGACTCCCTTTCAGAAGGTTGCGGTCCGGAGGCAGGAGCGTTGAGCGAAACACGGCACGGGAGGCATCCTTCGAGCCTTCCCGCCTGTACTTCTTGGCATCGGGAAGACGGGTCTTGAGAGTCTGCAACATCTGTTCTTCAAAGACTTCCTCATATCGGTCGTACAGGTCTGTCTTCTCGCGGGCATCCACAAGGTTCCAGAGCATATACATATCCTTGACAGAGCAGCCGGAGACAGTCATAATCTCGTCGCGTACCTTCAAGGCGAAAGCAAGCGAGCTTTCGAGAATCAGTTTGTCGGCAGCCACCGGGCAGAAGATATAGTCCATCAGCGACACGGTCTTTGCGACACCGGAATTGTTGATGGTGCCGGGGAGGTCAAAGAGAACGAGGTCGAACTCCTGCCCGGATTCAATCACGGCCTTGACCTTGCCGAGCGATTCCTCCGGTTTTGATATGAGGATGGGATAAGGATCCCGCTTTGTGCGCTCGCGCTGTTCTGCGAAATTCCTTTTGAAAGCGGCGTTGATTCTGAGAATCTCCACGTCGCGGTCGCGCATCTCCTTGATGCTGTACTGTGGGTAGTCGCAATCGACAACAAGGACATTTAATCCTCTGACGTAGTAGAGATAACTCGCCATCAGTACGGTCAGTGTTGTTTTGCCCGCTCCTCCCTTCTGAGTGGAAAAGGCAACAAAAACAGGTTCTTTCATTTGCTGTTGTTCGGTGTTAAACATAGGGTTGATACTCACGGGAGCTTTCGCAACGGCACACCACCGGCAGACCGGTCTTATCGACAAAACCGGGGATATGTGCTGGCAAAAAATTGGATGGGTTTCTTGCGACAGCCGGACGGATAGACGGCTACGTCGCTACAGACAGACATCAGTCTGTACAGGACGATGGCATTATTGCCACCGGATTGAATGGACAGTCGTGATAACGGCAGTCTTTATGCGAGGTCATTCAAATGTCTGCCAATACTATCGGGCAACAGTTCCAATGGACATTAACTTGAACGTGCGGATGCTTGGACCGGCATATGAAATCACAGGCGTGATTTAGTCCGTATATCAGATTGTCAATTCGTGTGTGTGAATATCAGAAAGTACAGCCATGCGGTCGGACATTCCAAAAGACATTAACTTGAATGTGACGGTGGATGTGACGGCTGATGTTCACGTTGCAAAGTTACTATATGATTGTCTGTCAGGTACAATTTCGGACATATCCGGTACTCGGTCGCCTCTCACCGCCTCAAAGTGACGCGATTTTGAATAATGTGTATTTTCGCTCAAACCGGATTTTGATAGCGGCTTGTCTATGTTTCTCCTTGGTCATGTCATCGCCCGGAGACGCCGTTTTTGGTCATGTCGGATATTTTTTGTAACTTTAATATAGCAATCGCGGTATCGCCCAAGGTCGGGCGAAGCCATCTATGCCGCTTTCTCGATAGAATCCATGCTTGAAGAGGTCAGACCGGCACCTCTTGGCACACATTAATTGTATAGGAACATATCGGAATCTTTTCCTCCATCTGAATTTGTTGATATACAAGCATCCACATGGATGAGCAAGGTATGTTGCGGGGCACTCGAAATAAATTCGGTGCCTCACAACCCTTGCTCTCCGAGGGTGTGGTTCTCCGCCAAAGTTGGAGAACCTTTCAACGCCTGCGGCAGCTTCAGCATGGCAATCCGCGATGCCTTTACATTCTAAAATGAGTAAATTTTCAACTCGCGGAGGGAGAAAACCCAAGGTTGACCCCTCCGTGAACCGCTATGTCGTGCGGTTCAATGCAGAGGAAAATGCCCGCTTTCTCGCTATGTTCGAGAAATCGGATGCAGACAACAAGGCTGCTTTCATCAAGCATTTTCTCTTTCAGAAGCCTTTCAAGGTCTTCTACGTCGATGAAAACACCCGTATTTTTATTGACAGACTCGCCGGATTCAATTCCCTGTACCGGACAATCGGCGTGACTTACGACAATCTGGTTGCTACCCTCAACCAGAATTTCACCGAGAAAAAAGCGATGGAGGCGATTGCCGAAATCAAGAAACTGATGATTAAACTCATCAGTGTAAGTCAGGACATCGCAGACCTGGCTAAGGAATTTGACGAGGCATGGTCGCAAAAATCTCGTTAGGCAATTCCCTGTATGGCGCTTTAAGTTACAACGGGGAGAAAATCAACAAGGAGAAAGGACGGTTGCTTGACACCAACAGAATCTATAATGACGGCACGGGTACGGTTGACATCAAACGTGCTTTCGCCGACTTCATGCAGTGGATGCCTTCCACAACAAAGACCGAGCGACCGATGGTGCATATCTCCCTGAATCCGCATCCTGACGATGTGCTGACAGACGCGCAACTCACGGAGATAGCCCGCGAATATATGGATAAAATGGGCTTCGGGGATATGCCTTACATGGTATATAAGCACACGGACATTAACCGGCACCACATGCACATCGTTGCACTGAGGGTAAGGACTGACGGCTCCTGCATATCCGACAAAAACAATTTCTACCGAAGCAAGGAGATTACACGGGAATTGGAACGCAAATACGGTCTGAAGACCGCCGAGCGAGAGAAGGTTACCCCGGAAACTCCGTTGCTGAAAATTGATCCTTCCGGTGACTTGAAGAAACAGGTTGCGGCGGTGGTCAAGATTGTCGGTATGCGTTACAAGTTCCAGACTATCGGAGAGTATAACGCCGTCCTCGGTCTGTTCAATGTCAGGTGTGAGAATACCGACGGCAGGGTAAATGGCCGAGAATATCATGGACTGGTATATTTCGCGCTTGGGGAGGACGGTCAACCGATTGCTGCACCGTTCAAAGCCTCTCGGCTCGGCAAGTTCGCAAGACGTGAGGCGATTGATGCCAAATATGAGCGGTCAAAGGAAACTGTCAACATTGCACCCACTAAAGAGAAAGTGGCGCGGGCCCTTTCGGAGTGCAGCGGCAAGGAGGATTTTATAGCCAGACTAAAGGAGGAGAATATCGACGTTGTGATGAGACATACTGCCGAAGGAAGAATCTACGGCGTCACTTTCATCGACCACAACACTTTCAATGTCCTCAACGGTTCCCGTCTGGGAAAAGCCTTTTCAGCCAATGCCCTCGAAGACAGGTTCAATACGGAACATCCGCAAGAACATTTCCAGGCACCTGTTCCCGAAATTCCGAAAGAGGAAGGCACACACCATACCCATCAACCGTATTCAGATACATCCTCACCGGATGCGGCTCCGTCCGTCAGCGCAGGTCATTCGCATGATAATGACGATTATGATTACGACTTGTCGTTGCCGGGATTCGAGATACAGCAGGGACGGTCTTACAATCCCGATGAAGAGGCGTTCATTCGCCGCATGAAGCGTCAGCACCGTCGCGGACGCAAACCGTAATACCTTATTATATATGAGTCAGCAAGAAGATGACCTCAGGGCGTTGGCCAAGATTATGGATTTTCTCCGGGCCATCAGCATTGTGCTGGTGGTGGCCAACCTCTATTTCTTTACAAGGGTGGAGACCGTTGACAGCGGCTGGTTCTACTCCATGACCGATAAAATCCTCAACAACTTCGACCGTTCCTGCGGTCTGTTCCATACCACTTTCAACTCCAAGCTGTTCGCGCTCCTGCTGTTGGGACTGTCGTGCTTCGGCACCAAGGGTGTTAAGAACGAAAATATCTCGTGGCGTCATATAATAATCGCCCTATGCATTGGTACTGTTCTCTTTCTCCTGAACTGGTGGATGCCGGGAATCGGATGGAAGTATGGATACATAGGCACCACCGCAATAGGTTTCGGCTCCCTTATGATGGCCGGTATATGGATGAGCCGTATGCTGAAGAACAACATGATGGATGACCGTTTCAACGATGAGAACGAGTCGTTCATGCAGGAGACCCGGTTGTTGAAGAATCAATATTCCGTCAATCTACCGACTAAGTTTTACTACGAAAAGAAGTGGCATAAGGGATGGATAAACGTGGTAAATCCTTTCCGCGCAACAATAGTGCTGGGCACTCCAGGTTCTGGCAAGTCTTTCGCAGTTGTGAACAACTTCCTTAAACAGCAGATAGAGAAAGGATTTGCGCTTTATTGCTACGACTTCAAATATCCGGACCTCTCCACTATCGTATATAACCATCTGATAAAGAATAAGGATAAATATCCCAAGGGAGTCAAGTTCTATGTCATCAATTTCGATGATCCCATGCGCAGCAACAGGTGCAACCCGATACATCCTGACTTCATGACGGATATTGCGGATGCTTACGAATCGGCATACACCATACTCCTGAATTTGAACAAGACATGGATTCAGAAGCAGGGCGATTTCTTTGTGGAGTCGCCGATTATCCTACTGGCCGCGATAATCTGGTTTTTGAAAATCTACGAAAACGGAAAGTATTGCACCTTCCCCCATGCGATAGAGTTCCTCAACCGCAACTATGAGGATATTTTCCCGATTCTCACATCCTACCGTGAGTTGGAGAACTACCTTTCTCCGTTCATGGACGCATGGAAAGGAGGAGCTCAGGACCAGTTGCAGGGCCAGATTGCATCGGCTAAAATACCGCTGTCACGTATGATTTCGCCGCAGCTATACTGGGTAATGACGGGGAACGACTTCACTCTCGACATCAACAATCCGGAACATCCTAAGATTCTTTGTGTCGGTAACAATCCCGACCGTCAGAATATCTATGGGGCTGCCCTCGGTCTTTACAATTCCCGAATCGTCAAACTTATCAACAAGAAGAACATGCTGAAATCGGGAGTGGTCATAGATGAGCTACCGACCATATACTTCAAGGGTCTCGACAATCTCATTGCCACTGCGCGAAGCAACAAGGTCGCGGTGTGTCTCGGCTTTCAGGACTTCTCACAGCTCAAGCGCGACTACGGTGACAAGGAGGCGGCCGTGGTGATGAATACCGTCGGCAACATTT
>CAJMDR010000131.1 GCA_905212215.1 uncultured Porphyromonadaceae bacterium | reverse complement strand
TCCGGTGGTGTAACTCACCGCCTGCGCTCCCGTTTCCGTATAGGCGGCCTGGTGCGAGCAGTTGTTGTAGATGTAGTAAGTGCTCTCCTTGCCCTCCTTGTCGAGGCCGGAGATGCGGCAACCTATGCTGGTCTCGCCGGTATAGTTCTCTCCGAGCGAGCCGGGATCGGGCAGCACTGCCTTAAGGAACTGGATGGGCACTATCTCGCGGCCCTCGTACATGACGGGGTCGATACGGGCCATGCCTATGTCCTGTATCACACGCAGATGAGTGAGGTATTCCTGGCCGAAAGTCATCCAGAAACGGGCACGGCGGATGGTGGGGAAGTTCAGCACAAGGCTCTCCAGCTCTTCGTGGTAGAGAAGGTAGCTCTCCCTCTCGCCGATGTTGGGATAGGTGAGGGAACGGTGTATTTCCAGGTTCTTCGTCTCCACCCATTTGCCGTTCTCCCAGTAGCGGCCGGGCTGAGTGATCTCGCGGATGTTGATTTCCGGATTGAAGTTGGTGGCGAAGGCCTTGCCGTGGTTGCCGGCATTGCAGTCCACGATGTCGAGATAGCGCATCTCGCTGAAGTGATGCTTGGCGGCGTAAGCCACGAAGATGGCGCTCACTCCGGTCGAAGCCGCAGCCGAGGATGGCGGTGAGGCCTGCTTTCTCGAAGCGCTCGCGGTATGCCCACTGCCACGAATATTCAAAGTGAGCCTCGTCGAGCGGTTCGTAGTTGGCGGTATCAAGATAGTTCACTCCGCATGACAGGCACGCATCCATGATGGTGAGGTCCTGATACGGCAACGCCACGTTGATGCAGATGTCGGGCTTATGGCGGCGGAACAGCTCCTCTATTTCCGGCACCTTGTCGGCATCCACTCTGTCGGTGACGATGTTCGTGGCCCCCGTGGCCTGACGCACACGTTCGGCAAGTCGGTCGCACTTCTCTTTGGTGCGCGACGCTATCACTATCTCCGTGAATATTTCAGGATGCATGGCGCATTTGTGCGCCACTACAGACCCTACGCCTCCGGCGCCGATGATCACTACTTTTCCCATGTTTTCAGTATATCGTTTTTTACGATTACAAAGTTACGGATTTTTTCGTAATTTTGCAAAAAATACAGAATGAAAATAATAGACATTCAATCCCTCGACGACCTGCGCTCCGCAGCGCATGATTTCATAAAGCTCCTCGACGACAGAACGGTAATCGCCTTTAAAGGGGAAATGGGAGCCGGAAAGACGACTTTCATCGCGGCGCTCTGTGCCGAACTCGGTGTGACGGAACCGGTTACCTCACCTTCGTTCGCCGTTATCAACGAATACCGCTCCGATGAAACAGCTGAACTGATCTATCACTTCGACTTCTACCGCCTGGAGAAACCGGAAGAGGCCGAGGAAATAGGTGCTCCCGACTATTTCGACTCCGGAGCACTCTGCCTGGTGGAATGGCCCGAGAGAATAGCGGACCTTCTTCCCGGCGACACTCGCTATGTGCAGGTGGAAGTGAACGACGACGGCTCGCGGAAGCTGATCATAGAGGACTGAGCGTATAATTATATAATTATGACTAAGACTCAGTTGCAATTCGTGGTGGAGACGGACTCCACCAATGCCTTGCTGCGCCGCTTGCAGCCACAGGAAAACCATGCCGTATATGCCGGCCGACAGTCGCAGGGAAGGGGGCAGAGAGGCAATGTATGGCTCTCGGAACCGGGCGCGAACCTGCTCTTCAGCCTCCTGTGGCATCCCGACGGCCTGCCCGCAAACCGCCAGTTCTCGCTCTCACAGGCTACCGCTCTCGCCGTGGTGGAGTTCCTTAAGCGACATGGCGTGAAGGCTCTGGTGAAATGGCCCAACGACATTTATGTGGCCGACACTAAGATTTGTGGCATCCTCATCGAGAACGCCGTTTCCTCAAAGCTGGAAAGCAGCATCATAGGCATAGGGCTGAACCTGAACCAGACGGAGTTCCCCGCCACGCTGCCAAACCCGGAATCGCTGCGACGGCTCACCGGAGAAACGCTATCGCCCGATGATGCCGCCAAAGAGATGCTTGAATGTCTTGAAGAGCTATTGCCCATGACGGAGACCGAGGAAGGCCGCGAAGAACTGCATCGACACTATATGGAGTGCATGTACCGCAACGACGGCCAACCCTATCCTTACCGCGATGTAGCCTCCGGAAACACCTTCCATGCCGCGATAGCCGATGTAGAGCCGATGGGCTTCCTTCTCCTCGATGACACCACCGGCCAACGTCGCCGCTACGCCTTCAAAGAAGTAGAGTTCCTGCATCCCTGACAGTTATTTTTCTCAGACAGGTCGGACAAGTCGGACGGTTCAGACAAGTCGGACGAGTCAGACTTATCGGTCCTTCGTCCGACCTGTCTGACTTGTCCGAGTCCTGTTTTTTCAGCCACCATCCCGGCTCCGATTTGCAAAATTCCCTGGAATTGCTTACTTTTGTCCAAACTCTAAGTCGAACTCCTAAAGCCATGAACCATGAGTCCTTTTCTTGCTACCGGAGGTGGTTACCGGAAACTAAAAGCCTATAAACTGTCAGAGATCATCTACGACCTCTCCGTAATTTTTGCCGCAAAATTCGTGCGCCGCAACAGCCGCACCCGCGACCAGATAGAACAGGCCGCCCGTAGCGGAAAACAGAACATCGCCGAAGGCAGCAAAGCCTCCGCCACATCCCGCGAGACAGAAATCAAACTCACAAACGTAGCAAAGGCATCACTGGAAGAACTGTTGCTCGATTACGAGGATTTCCTGCGTCAGAACTCGCTTCCACAATGGGACAAGACCCATCCACGCACCTAAAAACTGCGCCTATACGTCAAGAGTGAAGATTTCCTGAGAGCGCCCACACTACATGTAGAGCACATGACAGCCGAAGAACTATGTAACCTCTGCATCACCCTCATCAACCAGACCACTTACCTGCTTCGCCGCCTCATTGAACGACAACAGGAACAATTCCTACAACACGGCGGCATCCGCGAGCAGATGCATAATGCCCGCATCCACTACCGGACCCAGCTTCAACAGGCTCACATGGCTCGGACAAGTCGGACAGTTCGGACGAGTCAGACGAGTCGGACTTTCCTGTCAAACCACGCCAACAACCCAAATCCGGCCAACCCTCCCGAAGACCCCAACCTCTCCAAATAGCCCAAAGGTCCAACCTCACTCTCCTCGTCTGACTTGTCCGACCTGTCCGACTTGTCCGAGAAAAAACGGGGCGGTTCTTTTTCAAGAATCACCCCGGGTAGTCTGGCTTGCAAACAGAATGGTTTGTCTGCTAATGAATCATTCTGCTTACCGTATTATCACTTTCTCTACTTTTCCTGACTTATGGTGCAGGAGGCAAATGCCTTCTGCCGGTCGCTGAAGCTTTCTGCCGGTAAGGTCATAAATCCCTATCACAGGATCATCGGCATCGCCAATCTCAGGAGCTGTGACACCCATGTCAAGCTGTACTATCTTAGTGAACTTCTTCCATGCCGCAGCCGCCTTATAATCATCTATCGAGCTTTCCGGCACATATAGCGTAGCATTTGTGTACACTGCCGTGGGAAAGGTGGCAGCACCTTCCGCCGGAGTTTTGCCACGGCATGTAACAGTCTGGGTGGCCGAGCATCCGGTAAACACCTTCGAGCCGAGTTTAGCAACATTCCTGCCGATTACAAAATCCGTAACGCTGCTACAGCCATTGAAGGCACCTTCCAGAATCTGTTTTGTGGAGGAAGGTATCCGCACCTTGGAGATGTGCTTGTTGCCGGAGAAAGCATACTGGCCTATAAAGGAGACTCCGTCCGGAACGATGAGAGAATCGAGTTCTTCCGTTCCCACATATAACGTATTGGCATAGGTAACAGGCTGAGCCTGAGTGTTTACGAAAGCGGTGCGGCACCATGCGGCAAGATCCGTCGTAGCAACATACCTCAGCGACGAGCAACCGTTGAAACCGTTCCTGTTCACCACTCGCATGCTTTTGCCGAACACCAGAGTATCCATCTGGCTGCATTTGCTGAAGCCATCCTGTCCAATATACTGCAGGCCGTTGCCAAGGCGTACCGATTTCAGTGAATCACATGCATAGAAACCTTTATTCTGAATAGTATCGAGGGTTTCCGGAAGCACAAGAGTCTTGAGCGATTTACAGCCTGAGAAAGAACTTACGCTTATGTACCTTATCTTGCCCCATTCTATGGAAGAAAGCTTTGAGTTGTTGAGAAAAGCATTGGGAGCTACTGCTTTGAGGCCGGACCCGAAGTGGAGAGAATGCAACTTATGACATGTCGAGAACGCATATTCTCCCATTTTCTTAAGAGATTCGGGAAGCCTGACCTCTGTCAGCTCCGGAATTTCGGCGAAAGCATAGGAGCCAATGGCTTCGAGGCCTTCGTCAAAATGGATGCCGCTCAGATTGTATTTGTAGAAAGCACGAGAGCCAATACTCTTTATTGTGGAAGGGATTCTCAGGTAATCCACCAGAACACCGTCCAGATAGAGGGAAGCGCCTAAACTGATGGGATTGCCACTCTTTTTGAATTCGATGGCACACCAGTCAGCAAGAGAAGTCCCGTCCACCCTTTCAATGTTCCTGCAAGATTCGAAAGCACTCTGATCTATGCTCTCCAGCCCAGCCGGAATGGAGACGTATGCAAGGGAGTCCTGGCGTATGAACTGACAGTAACCGACAGACTTCGTCCCTGCCGGAATGACGAGTCTCCGCAACAGAGAGCCGTCGATGTACAGAGCATGGGACATATATGCCGGATTGGCGGTATTGTTGACGAATTGGTATTTCAGCCATGCGTCTACACTCTCCACCTCCACCTTTTTGAGAGCATTGCAGTATTGGAAGGCGTAGGAGCCACAGTAACGGCCTTTGCTGCCGTTCAGCTTGACGCGCTCAAGCTTTGCACAGGACTTGAACGCATAATTGCCGATAGTATCCACCGTGGCGGGGACATCTATCTCACTTATACCGGTTTGCGAGAAAGCGAATGGATCTATCACTTCCAAAGCAGGAGGAAGGGTCACTTCTTTCAGCGAGTCACACTGCTCGAACATGCCGTAGGAAAGGCGTTTGTATGACTTCGGTATCGTTGCGGAAGCCAGCGAAGTACAGCCTCGGAAGGCATACTTGCCCACTTTTGTCACGTGGTCGGGAATGTTCACCCCCATAAGGGCGGAGCAGCTGAGAAACGCCTGTTCTCCTATTTCCTCCAGGCCTTTGCCGAAAGTTATCTTTTTCAGCGCGGAACAGGTCTGGAAAGCACCGAAGCCTATGTATTTCAGGCTGTCGGGGAGAACCAGCTCAGTAATCTGCACAGCGGCGAAAGCGAATTCGTTGTCGATGCTGCGCAACGTAGCGGGAAGAGATAAGGATGTCACTCCAGTGCATCCGTTGAAAGCGCTCTTGCCTATGGACACCACCGTGTAGGTTATGGTGCTGTCCTTGGCAGAAGCCGGTATCACCAGCTCCCCGGTTGGTTTTTCTACGTAGCCTGTCACACTGACGGTACGTTCAGCCGTCGACAGAACCTTGTATTTAAGGTTTCCGTCTGTGAATGCGCCGGCCGATAACGACAGCATGGCGGCAATCAGAGTAATTAAAATTTTCCTCATAAATGAAGGTATTGATTGTGGTGCATTATTGCCGGGTATAGGATGGGAAGTTCTGCGGATAAAAAGAAGGCGCAGACCTTGCCATACGCTCTCAGGCTCACCACAAGCCCCAACTTACAATGGCTCGGTCCACGCCGGATGACGTGAGCGCAGTGTAAGTTGGACAAGCCCTTGTGCTTTACGAGGTGGTGATTCGAGAGCGTTAGAGCTTCTAATAAACACATGCCGGGAAGGCTATGCGCCGCAAAGTTAGTAAAACATTTCTAAAAATTGACAAACTTTTATCTAAAAAAATGCAATCTCCCCCAATTCCCAACGCCATCAAGTCTGATGAGCCGAACTTACCGGTCCTTCGTCCGACTTGTCCGAACTGTCTGACCTGTCCGAACTGTCCGAACAAGTTCCAGGCAACTTTGAAGCAAAAGCTTAGGCAGTGTTCCTTAAAAATCAAAAATTTATCGGGTTGCGGATTGCCTATGTTGCGGGGTTTTGCTAACTTTGCAGTCTGAATAAATGTGCGCTGTGAACGTAATTCCACCATATCATATCCCAGCCTTGCGGGAGCCGGTAGTCGATTTTCTTAATGTGAGGGAGTCGAGACGGTATGCCGACGCCACTTTC
>CAJMDR010000130.1 GCA_905212215.1 uncultured Porphyromonadaceae bacterium | reverse complement strand
AGAAAGACGGAGGCCTCGGTATCCATTCCGTTGATGGTGACAACGGCTTCATCTCCGGAAAATTCACCGCACTTAACGATGCAGGAATGATTTTTACCGGAAAAATAGACCTTGCCTCTGCAAACAACCCCTCGTTCTCTTTCTATACATATAACATCACCAATGGCACAAACCCGGATATCAATGAACTTGACGTGAAGATACGCGAGGTCGGCACCGATGCATGGACAGTGCTGAAGCATGGCACTGTAAACGATCTGTGCAATGGCGACACTTCCGTGTGGAGGCAGATCAAGGTGGGTCTTGACGCCTATAAGGGAAAGAAGGTGCAGATAGGTATACAGGGCACCTGCAAATATTATGTCTATGTGATGATAGACAAGATCCAGGTAGGAGAGAATCTGGCTCATAATCTTGGCGTTTCAGAAATCACCGCACCTCAGAGTATCAAGCCCAATGTGGAGTTCATGGTAAATACCGAAGTGGAGAACCGTGGAGCGAACACGGAGTCGGACTACACAGTGGAATTCTACCGTGGCGATGCTTCGGAACCCTTCAAGACCGTTAATGGTGTGTCTGTGGCACCCGGAGCCAAGACAATCTTCTCGGCTCCCGTCACACTCGGATTCACGGACGCTGACGCTACCGTGAACTTACATGCCGTAGTCAAATGTTCTGCCGATATGGATAATTCCGACAATACTTCTAAGACTGTTACTGTGACTCGCGTGTATTCCCGCAAGCCGGCACCCACAGGTCTTATAAGCAACTCTAACCACAATGCGATCGAACTGAACTGGGTAGCTCCCGACTTAAATGCCTCGACAGGGGAGACGCGAGACCTCGAGGACCTTCCCGCATGGGAGAATCAGGATGTGGACGGATGGTCGTTCGTCGATGTGGACAAGAAACCACGCGGAGGCTTCCAGGGTCTGGAGATACCCAACAACGCCCTCAAGAGTCTTGGCTCTTTCTTCGTCTTCCAGCAGGGCGGCGACTTCAACACAAGCTACGCAGCCCACAGCGGAAACAAATTCTTTGCCTCTCTTTTCAACTACGACGCAAGTCAGGTGGACGACTGGCTGATTTCTCCTCAGCTCGACGGTACCAAGCAGACTGTCAGGTTCTGGGCAAGGAGCTACAGCACTTCTTATCTGGAGTCAATGGAGATACTTTACTCCACTTCCGATAAGAACACCACTAACTTCACGTCAGTAAAGGCTGTGCCTTCAGTGCCTGGAAGCTGGACGGAATACTCCTTTGAAGTCCCTGCCGGAGCGAAATATTTCGCTGTGCGCAACAACGGGATTGACAAGTTCATGCTTATGCTTGATGACTTCACCTTCCGTGTGGCGCCTGAAAAGGTGGTAGGTTATAATGTATACCGTGACGGCGTCAGGCTGAACACTCAGCCTGTCACTTCCACTACCTACATTGACCAGGCTCCCCTTGAAGGATCCCATCGCTACGATGTCACGGCAGTCTATTCAGACGGAGATGAGTCCGCTCCCGTCTCCGCCAGCGTGAACAAGTCGGTGGAAGCATTAGAGAATGGTGTGAGCGTGACAGCAGGCCACGGCTTCATTGCCATTGACGGTGCCGAAGGCAGACTGGTGAAGATAGACGGCATAAACGGAGTTCAGGTCTTCAGCGGCATGGCTGAAGGCAGCCTGAGAATAGAGGTCGCTTCCGGAATCTACATTGTCCGCGTAGAGAACGGAACGATAAAAGTGATAGTCAAGTAAGCTGACTGGTCAATTATACCGTAAAGGTATACAACAGAGCAAGAGAGGCTGTGCCGGAATCATACGGCACGGCCTCTCTCTGTCAGGGGTCGCAGGGATGATGTGAGAGTGTTCGGGTACCCATATAACATTCAGGTAACATTCAGGGTCTCATATGAAAAATGAATTTCCTGAGGAAAATTTTTCCACATTAAAAAAAAACGTTACCTTTGCAGAATGGAACCAAAAAATGTTATTAACCTTTGAAGCTACCAGAGTGAAACTCAACCACAAGTTAGTTTCATTTTCTTAGCGACTAACTGTAGAATGAAAGCAAACCAACGCGAGTTTACCAACCAATTGCTGCAGGCTCAGCAGAGCCTGCGCTCCTTTGCGCTTAAACTCACAGCCAACCCAAGCGATGCATCCGATCTTGTGCAGGATACCACGCTGAAGGCCCTGCATGCTGAGGATTCATTCGCAGAGAAATCAAACTTCTCAGGCTGGATTATGACCATCATGCGCAACACCTTCCTCAACAATTGTAGAAGTTCCAGTCGCGCCATGAACATTTTCGACCAGACAGTTGATTCCGATCAGCTGGCAAGAGTCCCCCTCTCGAGCACTGCACCGACACCCGACAGCGTGTACAGTGCTAATCAGATTTCACAGATTATCGCTTCCTTGCCCGATGCGCAGCGTATACCTTTCTCCATGTTCATGGAAGGGTATAGCTACTCCGAAATAGCACAGAAACTGAATCTCCCTACCGGTATTGTAAAAAGTAGAATACTGAACGCGCGCAGAGTTTTGCGTACCAAACTTGCCGACAACTGATAATTCCTCCGGAGCGCTCTTTGGTTCCCGCCCCGACCGAACATCAACCGACGCAGACGCAGCATCAGACGGTTCATCTTTGTTTTCTCTCCCATCTATTTTTTAATTCCGCCATAAGAGGATGTGCCACCCATACCGGCACATCCTCTTTTCCAACTCCCCCCTCACTCACTTCTTATCATTACTCACATCCCTCCTACGCAGGATCGACAGCATCTCAGGCGTCATAGACAGATACTGAGCCACTACCTTCATTGGCAGATACTTCCGGAACTCATCGGCACGGAACCGTTTCAGCTTCCCCTCGCGCTGATCCCAGTATCGTTCATAGCGTTCCTGCGCTGACAGCAAGCCACGACGTGAGTAATAGTCCTCAAGCATATAGAACTGATGCCGCAACATGCCAAGCTCAAACTTTATCAAGTCGGGAAACTGTTCCTGAAGCATACGGTATTTATAATGTGATATTTCCCAGCCATGACAGTCCGTCATAGCCTCCACGCGGAATATGGATGCCTTGTTGTCGCAAAGCGTATGAAAGGAAGTAAACACATCCCCTCCGCCTCCAAAAAATAAAGTGTCGGTCTTTTTACCACGCTGGAACATGATGCGGTGAAGGCCGGAGGCGATGAATATCCATTTGTCGCATATCTCGTTTTGTTCCACAACGGCGTCGCCGCGATGCCATTCGCATGGTGTCACCGCATGTTCAAGAGCCTTTATTGCCTCCAACGATACTATTTCATGTTGGCTTTGCAGAATCTCTCCGATAGTCCATGAATCCTCAAACGATTTGCCCTGCTGTTTCATGATGTCAAAATTAACAATAATAACCGCGAAAATAAAAGTTTTATTTGAAATACTTTAATAAATACCTTTGGTCGCCCTTGCATACAGTCCTAATTTTGCAACCAGACTCGCTCCCGAGGAATTTTTAACCAACAGATAAGTTATATGAACAAGAATTCTACATTCCTCCGCATCATGCTGGCAATAGCTGTAGCTCTGACAGCCGCTTTGCCATCGTTTGCGGCTGTCTCAGACAGCGTCCCGGCACCTCCCACCGGGAAAATCTATGTGGCGCAGAACGGCGACCCGTATGTGACCTGTGTCCTGAACGTGCCGACTCTCGATGCCGCCGGAAGGCCAGTAGCCACCGTTACAGCCATCAAAGTCTACCGTGCCGGTAAACTCGTGCATTCAGTTAATCCCGGTAACGCTGCTTCCGTCACAATCATCGACACCGTGACCCAGAACCACAAGAAGTACACCTATGGCTTCAGCGCCGAGAACAAGTATGGCGAAAGCAGTCAGGTAAGGGGAGAAGTCTTCGTCGGCTTCGACAAACCCGCCGTTCCTCCCGCAGCTTACTCTCGCCTCAGCGCCGACAGAAAGACAATGCACATGTGGTGGGATCCTCCTACTGCAGACGCCCAGGGTAAACCCATCGACCCCTCGAAACTCAAGTACCAGGTGCGTGTGCGCGATGCAAACAACAAATACAAGGTTCTTGAGAAAAGTTTTTCCGGACTGAGCTACGACTTCGTCTACAACGACACCGCTACACAACTCTACTATCCCAGCATCGCCGCTATCAACGAACAAGGAACAGGTCTTTCGCGCGGCGGAGAAGGCCAGTTCATGGGCAATGCCTCGAAGATGCCATTCCGTGAGTCATGGGTCAATGGGAGATTCAAGATTCCAATGCTGTTCCTCACGGAAGAAGGAGGATTCACCTTCGGTGTGATACGCGATGTATCCGCTCCAGGGATGCCTGCTTCCGACGGTGACAATGGCGCTTACCGTATACGTGCCACCGTACCGCCGGGCATAGGCCGACTCGTTACCAACTACATAGACATAGAAAACTCCGGAAACCCCGTCTATGCCATCAATGCCTGCCAGATCTCGAAATATCCAGGTGCCGGCAAGATAGAACTGATTGCCAGCTGCGACTCCGTAGAAACAACCCTCGCCACTTTCAACCTTGACTCTATGGGCTACAACAAGTGGTTCACACTCTCATGTTCCCTCCAGAAGTTCAAAGGCAAGAGAATACAGATGATTGCCAGAAGCACTTCAAGCCATATGGCGTTCCTTTTCTACGACAATGTCCGCATCTTTGACGCCTCGACTCCCGATGCATCTATTCTCAATCCACAGTATCCTGACTTCATGTTGCCAGGCAGACCTTATGAATTCCAGGTCGCCGCTTCCAACCTGTCGGTGAAAAAAATAACTGATGCGACAATAGAAGTATACCGCAACGGTGTCAAGGCAGCAACCCATCCGGTCACTCTCGAACCTCTGTCGACTCAGACGCTTACCATAAAGGAGACTATACCGGTAAATACCACTGACTCAGTATTTAAATATACAATGAAGCTAATCCTTGAAGGGGATGTGGATCTGACAAACAATTCAACTTCTGAGGTGTCAGTACCCATTCTTCACGACGCTCCGATGCCCGAAGTACAAAGGCTGCTTTCCCTTTCCTCTTCCAGACTTGATCTTATCTGGGAAGCTCCCGACATGTCGAAAGTGCCCGCAGACCGTGTAACAGAAGACTTCGAGAGCTATCAGGCAAACACTCCGAACTTCGGAAAATGGACCTCCGTAGACCGCGACAAACGTCCCAACATCAATTTCACGAACAACAACATCCAGCTCTTCGACACAAAGCCCGCAGGCTTCCTCGTCCTCGACCGCACTCCATGGATTAATGAACTCTCCTTCGAGGCTCATGTCGACGGAATCAAGATGGCAGCAAGTCTTACCACAAACGACGACCTCCCCGCCGACGACTGGTTGATCTCCCCCGAACTCAATGGCGCCGCACAGACCGTATCCTTCTGGGCTTCCGCATATTTCAAATACAAACTGCCGTTTGAAGTATGGTACTCCACAAAGTCAAAGAACCTGGACGATTTCGTACGTATCGACTCCACAATGTTCAACGTGCAGTGGAAGCGCTTTGACTACAATCTGCCGCAAGGTACCAAGTACTTCGCCATACGTGCCATACATACATTCAAATATGCAGGCGATGGAAACTCGCCCCTTATGCTCGTAGACGACGCATCCTTCACCCCCGCAGGAACAGGACAGGCTAACCTGTTGGGTTATAACATCTACTGCGACGGCGAGAAGCTCAATTCCACCCCCGTAGAGCAGAAAGAATACAAAGGAACACTGATGCCCGGCACACATGACTACCAGGTAACGGCACTCTACGACCGTGGAGAGTCAAAGTCCATGACAGTGTCCATTACCGCCGGAGTGGAGAACTACCTCGACAACGCAACAACAGTTGAAGGACTGAAAGGCGCCATAAGCATTACCACCTCGGCGAATGCCTCGGTGAATGTTTATTCACTGCAAGGTACGCATGTCCTTTCCGTAAATGCCGCTCCCGGAACCACACTCCTCAACCTTCCCGCCGGCATTTACATAGTGAACGTGGCAGGCAAAGCCTACAAACTCACCGTCCGTTAAACAATCATAACCCATACGAAAGAGAAGCTGTGCCAGAAATTATTTTTTCGGCACAGCTTTGCCCTTTCTTTACTAATCCTACTGTCAGGCAGATGTGTTTTTATGACACACCTAATGGAATGTAAGTCATTGAGGGTTAACGACCTCTCCCTTTTCCCGACTTTGACTATGCGTCACCCTAAACGCCAAGTGCATCAAAGATGCACTCT
>CAJMDR010000129.1 GCA_905212215.1 uncultured Porphyromonadaceae bacterium | reverse complement strand
GTTCTCGAAATAGAGGCGCAGGTCTTTCACGCCGTATTTGAGCATTGCGATGCGTTCAATACCCATGCCGAAGGCGAAGCCCGAGTATTTTTCGGGGTCTATGCCGTTTGCCTGGAGTACGTTGGGGTCTACCATGCCGCAACCGAGAATCTCAACCCAACCTGTTCCCTTGCAAAGAGCACAGCCTTTGCCTCCACAGACGGCACAGCTTATGTCCATTTCCGCACTTGGCTCGGTGAAGGGGAAATAACTCGGACGCAGACGTATCTTGGTGTCGGCGCCAAACATTTGTCTTGCAAAGCTGAGCAATACCTGCCTCAGATCAGCGAATGACACATTCTTGTCTATATAAAGCCCCTCTACCTGATGGAAGAAGCAATGCGCCCTTGCGGAAACCGCCTCGTTACGGTAAACTCTTCCGGGACAGATTATGCGGATAGGGGGGTTGCGGCTTTCCATAGTCCTTGTCTGCACGGAAGAGGTATGTGTGCGTAAAAGAACGTCCGGAGTGCGATTTATAAAGAAGGTATCCTGCATGTCTCTTGCGGGATGGTCAGCGGCAAAGTTAAGCGAAGAGAATACATGCCAGTCATCCTCAACCTCAGGCCCTTCGGAAATGGTAAAGCCCATTCTGCCGAAAATATCTGCTATCTCTTCCTCCACCAAAGACAAGGGATGGCGTGTTCCGAGAGGTAACGGAGAAGCTGTCCTTGTAAGGTCAAGATTCGCCAACGCGGGATCATCAGCCTGCTGGCATTGCTGCTTCAGAGCGTTAATTTTCTCGGCAGCCTCGGCCTTCAGGGCATTTATCAGCTGACCCACTTCCTTCTTTTCTGCCGGAGGCACCTCGCGGAAACGGGCAAACAATGCCTGAACCGGTCCTTTTTTGCCAAGATATTTCACTCTCAGCTCTTCTGCCTCGGCGGGTGACGAGGCCTGTAACGACGATATTTCGGCCCGCAATGCTGCTATTTCTTCCTTCATGTTGCAAAGATAACGATAAATTCTGATACCGTAAAATGACAGAGTGCCAAGAGGATATTCTCAACCTCACGGCACTCCGCCAAATTATACTGTTATATTGTCTGCTCTATCTCCCAGACAAAAGCCCTAAGACCCAGTCGGGGTTTAGCTTCATCAAGAGCTTTCAGGTCGTCCAGAACAGGTTTCAGCTTCGACTCATCGACTATGGTAAGTATCGCCGATGCCAGCGATGGCCATGCATGAGTTCCGTAATGCGGCTCTCCCTGTTTCGAGCCTCGCCCCTGAACGGTGCCGAAGTTAGTGAATCCCCGGCAGTTATGGCGGCTCAACACTTCTATAACATCCTCGTGGTGTGCCTGGTCATAGGCTATGAAGATTGCTTTCACTTTTTTTGTTTCTTTTGTTTGTTTGAATGAAGCTTACGGCGGATACGTTTTACACCTCTTCCTGCAAAGACGCAATAGAGAACCGGCACGAACAAAAGTGTCAGTATGGTAGAGAACGTAAGACCGCCTATAACAGCTGTACCCATAGGACGCCACATCTCCGAACCCTGACCGGAGCCTACCGCCATAGGTATCATACCCAAAATGGTAGTGAGCGTGGTCATAACCACAGGGCGTAATCGCGATTTGCCGCCGAGAATCACCGCTGTACGGATGCCCATGCCTCGTTCGCGGTTAAGGGTGATATAGTCAATGAGCACGATCCCGTTCTTGACCACGATACCTATCAGCATGATTGCGCCTATCATCGACATTACATTCAGTGTGTGCCCGGTAAGCCAGAGAATGAGAAATACCCCTGAAAAGGCAAAGAGAAGCGAGGTCATGATGATGCCGGGATAGGTAAGCGACTCAAACTGCGCCGCCATAACAATGTATACCAACACAATTATCAGTACACCGAGAGTGAGCAAGTCGCCGAAGGAATCCTGTTGATCCTCAAAGCTTCCCGCAAGTTCTATCGTTATATCCGAAGGTATGTGCAGTTCCTCTATTTTCATCTGAGCCTCTGTCACCACTTCACTCATTGGCGCTCCGTCCACAACGGTGCTGACGGTAACGAGACGCTCACGGTCCTTACGTTCGATAGTTGGAGGAGAATAACGCTCCACAACTTTGCCAAGTTCCTTGATGCGGATACCGGCACCCGTTGATGTATAGACAATAATATTCTCGATGTCTTCGATGCTTGTCCTGCTTTCAGGCTCAAACATAACCTTGATGTCATATTCCTCACCATCTTCGCGGTATTGCGATGCTAAGGCACCGTTGATTCTATTACGAAGCGCCGTGGCAACGGTAGACATATTAAGGCCGTACAAGGCTAATTTATCCCGGTCAAAATCAACCTGAATCTCGGGCTGATAGTCTGAACGTGAAACTGTAACGTCCGCCGTGCCTGGAATTCCTTTCAGAATTTCCACAAGGTTTGCCGCCACACTGTCGGTCTCGGCAAAGTCATAGCCGTAGATTTCAAAATCGACTGTCGACTGTCCTCCCATACCGGCACCTCGGCCGCCACCAACGTTCACCTGCGCTTTCTTGAACTCCGGGAAATAATTCTGCAAGTCCTCACGCATGCCATCGGCAATTTCCTTGATACCACGGGTTCGCTCTCCGGGATCAGATAATCGGATGTTCATGGAGGCTATATGCGGTCCGTTGTCACTCAACGAGGCAAAGGTGTTGTCGGAGCTTGCGGGGCCGACGGTGAAATTGGATACTTCTATTTCCGGATATTTTTTCCTCCAGAGAGTATCAAGACGGAACAAAGCATCCTCTGCCTGTTCTACCCTCGACCCGATGGGCAATTCCAGAGAAACGCCGATGCGGGCATTATCTTGAGTGGGGAAAAATTCGGTGCCTACAAAGCGCATAAGGAATACTGAGCCGACAAAGATGGCAAGACAGCCAATTATAGTAATTGTACGGTGACCTACCACCCATTTCAGCAAACGTGCATAACCGTTATCGAAAGCGTCAAGACCTTTTTCTATGGGAGAATAGAGCTTATCATAAAGCTTGCTGTGTTTCTTGTTCAGCTTAAGCCATTGACTGCAGAGCATAGGAGTGAGTGTCAGGGCGCATGTGGTAGAGATAATCATCATGATAGTCACCATCCATCCCAACTGACGGAACAGCACTCCTGTCATGCCGGTTACCAGCGTTAGCGGGAAGAACACGGCTATCAGGGTAAGCGTGGACGCTATTACCGAAATCGCCACCTCGTTGGTGCCATGCACTGCCGCCTGCCTTGGGTCAGAGCCTCTTTCTATATGTGTGGTGACATTTTCAAGTACCACAATGGCATCGTCCACCACCATACCGATTGAAATACTCAAAGCCGACAGAGAAACTATATTCAGTGTATTTCCCGTGGCATAGAGGTAGATGAAGGATGCTATGAGAGAGACAGGAATTGTGATTATGATAATCATCGTGGCCCTCCAGCGTCCTAAGAATAGGAACACCACAAGCATCACGAAGAGCAACGCATATAATACCGTTTCTTCCAGCGAAGCAATTGTGTTGCGGATATTGTCGGAAGTATCCACAATCACGCCGAGTTTGACGTCACTGGGTAACGAAGCCTGCAAACGAGGCAGCATCTGCATCACCTTTTCCGAAATCTGCACCGAGTTGGCGCCGCTCTGTTTCTGTATCACAATCAGAGCGCCCTTCTCTCCGTTGGTGTACGTCTGCTGTGTACGTTCTTCAAGCGAATCGTCCACTCTTGCCACATCGCGCAGATAAACTGTCTTTCCGTCAGCTGATGCAATTGGCACATCAAGCATCTGTCGGCTGTCGGAAAACTCACCTTTCACACGCAGGGCGTAAGTGTTGGAACCGACATCGAAAGCACCACCGGGAGTATTGCGGTTCTCAGCGCCTATTACCTGGGCTATGCGTTCAACGGTAAGGTTGTAAGCCTCAAGCCTACGTGGATCAACGTAAATATGTATCTCGCGTTTCGGGGCACCGGAAATGCTTACCGACCCTACACCATCTATACGTGCCAGAGGATTGGCAACCCTGTCATCAAGGATTTTGTAAAGACCCGCCATACTCTCCTTCGCCTCTACAGACAACAGACAGATAGGAATCATGTCGGTAGAGAACTTGAAGATAATCGGGTCCTGGACATCATCAGGCAATTGCTGGCTCACCATATCAAGCTTGTCCCGCACAGAATTGGTCAGGACATCAATATCATAGCCATACTCGAATTCCAGGGTAATTACCGAAGTATTCTCGCGGCTCTGCGAAGTGATGTGCTTGAGATGCTCCACCGAATTAAGCACATTCTCAAGCGGTTTGGTTACATTCTGCTCTATATCTTCGGCAGAGGCACCCTGATAGAACGTTATCACCATTATGGTGTTGGTGTCGATGTCGGGATAGAGGTCTATGGGAAGCTTGTTGAGCGAGAACAGACCTAAGATAATGACTGCCACAAAACTGAGGGTAGTCATTACAGGACGTTTCACCGCAGAGCCATATATACTCATTTCTCTATTTCTTTAGAAATTATTCAAAGTCACCACAATCCACTTAACGGTATTATTTTGCCAATTGCACTTTGATACCGTTTGCAAGCCTTGACTGACCTACTGTAACTACCTCCACGCCGGATTCCAGACCGGAAAGCAGTTCATAATTCTCGCCGAGACGGCGTCCAAGTTCAACCTTTACATAATCCACACGGCCATTGGCGTAGGTGTAGACATAGGTATCGCCTGAGCCTTGCATTTTCACCACGGCCTTGTCAGGAACCACCACATGGCGGCTCTTGCCTAAGTTAAGTGTCACACGGGCAAACATACCGGGAAGAACGGCATTGTCGGCATTCGGAAGCGTTATTTCCACGCCGAAGGTCTTGGCGGCGGCATCCACAGTAGGAGAAATCAATGACACCACACCATTGAAAAGACGGTCGCCATATGTATCGAAGTTCATCACCGCCGGCATGCCTTTATGTATCTTTGAATATTCTGACTCGGCAACATTTATCACCACTTTGACAGGCTGCATCTGCCCTATGGTAAGTATAGGCAACTGGCCTGTAACATCGCCCGGATCATAGTTACGGGCTGTGACGATACCGTTAATCGGGGATGTGAGTACTGTATTCTCCTGAGCGTTGCGCAAGGCACGCTCTGCCGAGGCAAGTTGGTTGCGGGCAGCGGTGACCTGTGTCTGCATCTGTTCCATCTGCTGGCGTGTGCCTCCGCCTATACGGAAAAGCTCGGCAGCACGTCTGTAGTCCGCCTCCAACTGCGACAGATTGGCTTTTGCTGTAGATACCTGCAACTGATAGGAATCTGTATTGACTCCATCAAGCTGTACCAGTTTCTGGCCTTTGCTCACACGCATGCCCTCGTCAACATATATGTTGCGGATGCGATTGCTCATCTGGGCCGAGATATTGTTAATGAGATACGGCTCAACAGTAGCTGTATATTCCCTTGTCTGGTCAACATCGGTGGCATACACTTTTTCCACCTTCACAATGGGTATGTTATCGTTATCCTTATTGTCGGCACCTTTTTCCTTGCCGTCTTTTCCCGAGCAGGCGGCCAACAACAAAATGACTGCCATGCATAGTGAGTATCTCAAAGTATTATACATGAATCAATAATTTTCCAGATTGCGTCCCAGAAGGAGGTCGAGCTGACTCACTGAGACGAGATAATTATATATTGCCTGATAGTAATTCAGTTGGGCCGAAGTGTTTGCCAGCTCGCTGTCGCGAAGATCAAGCCATGAAGCGGCACCCAGCTCAAAGCTGCGTTGCATGATGTCGTATGCCTTCGCAGCCTGCTTCATACCCTGTTCAGAAGCTCCTATCTGGTTGGCCTCGCGGTTGATATTGTCAAGGGTAAGCTCAACCTGCATCTGGAGCGAGGAAATAAGATTCTCGCGTTGAAGCGACACTTCCTTGCGTTGCAGTTCGGCAGACCTCAACCCGAAATATCTGCTGCCTCCCGAAAAGATAGGAACCGATAGCTGAAGACCTACCACGCTGTAAGGATTGAAATCCAGATTCCTCAGTGCATTTCCATTGCTCAGTGAGTTCCAGGTATAAGAGAAAGAGGCACTTAGAGTGGGCAGAAATGCTCTTTTACGCAGTCTTGTCGTCTCCGCCATTATGCTGTCCTGTAAGTTGATAGAACGTAACTGCGCGTTACCGGTCAGTTCCGGATATACTAATGTATGGGAATGCATCTCAACACGCAGTTCCTCCAGAGTTCGGGCCCCTGACATGACTGAGGCGACACCGG
>CAJMDR010000128.1 GCA_905212215.1 uncultured Porphyromonadaceae bacterium | reverse complement strand
TTCATTGCGCCATGAATCATAAATATTGAAGGCCTCCTGCAGATTCTGTTGCGTCCGTGAGAGCCGTTGAGCAACCCCTGGAAATCGTTTCTCCAAAAGAGGCAATACTTCCAGACGTATGAAATTGCGGTCCGGCTCCGCATCGAGATTGGTACTGTCTACGATCCAGTCCTGGCCAAGTGTCCGGAGATATGTCTCTATTTCTGTACGATGCAGCTTGAGCATAGGCCGCATGATTATACCGTTGTCAGCCACCATTCCTTTGGCGCCTTCCAGTCCGCAGCCTCGCATCATGTTAAGTAACATCGTCTCTATGTTGTCGTCAGCATGATGTGCTGTCAGGATACGTCCGCATTTAAGGTCATCTTTAAGTTTATAAAACCATTCATAGCGCAGTTCACGGCACGCCATTTCAATGCTACCGCCATTAGCTTTGCGGTATGCTTCTACATCGAAATGTATAATCTTCTTCTCAACACCTAGTCTTGCGCATAAGTTTTCCACGAAATGCTGGTCACGGTCGCTCTCCTCCCCGCGGAGATGGAAATTGCAGTGAGCCGCCACAACATCGGATTTCAGTCTATTAAGTGCTACAAGCATCGCCACGCTGTCCGCGCCGCCGCTTACCGTTACAAGCAGCCTGTCATTGCCTGCGGAGGCTATGACACGGCTTATTTCGTTCTCTATTTTACTGATGACTGGATTCATAACTGCAAAATTAAACAAATAATTTGGAGGGAATCTAAAAAATATCTAACTTTGCACTTGATAAAACCTTGTATCCAGTACAGCGTTTTATACAATGTAAACACAACTGCCGCGCCGAAAGGTTCCGGCAATTGCAAAATCACTGACTGACAAATTATGACAGTAGACCATAATATGCCTGCCGCATTCGATATTCTGCATAAGTTCGGAATAAGACCGTCGCATCAGAGGCTGACGGTGCTGTCATATATGCTTGAGCACAGGAATCATTCCTCAGCCGATGAGATTTATGATGCCCTGCACCAGGAGATACCGGTGATTTCGCGTACCACGGTATACAACACCCTCCGTCTTTTCCGTGATGCCGGAGTGGTGAGGACCTTGAGCATAGGGACTAATCCTTTGGCTTTTGATGCCGAGCTGACGCCACATGCGCACTTCTACTGCACAAGCTGCCATAGCATTACAGATGTTCCGGTACAGATTTCCGATTGGGAACGGCTTAAGCATTATGGCGGTCCGGGCGACAGCGAGATGCAGGTAGTGTTTAACGGCATATGTCGTAAATGCAGTAACCATTCGTAACAAAGACAAAAACAAAACACACAATAAAAAACTTTTCAACTTTAATCTATTCACAGCACATGACAAAATGGATATGCACCGTATGCGGCTACATAGCTGAAGGTGCCGAAGCCCCCGAGAACTGCCCGCAGTGCGGCGCTCCCCGTTCAAAGTTCAAAGAGATGGATGCAGACGCTCTGCTGAAATTCGTTACCGAACATGAGGTAGGCGTAGCCAAAGGCACAAGCGAAGAGATGATCAAAGACCTCAACAACCACTTCATGGGTGAATGCACCGAGGTAGGCATGTACCTGGCAATGTCACGCCAGGCTGACCGCGAGGGTTACCCCGAAATCGCAGAAGCTTTCAAGCGCTATGCATGGGAAGAGGCTGAGCACGCTGCCAAGTTTGCTGAACTCCTCGGCGACATGGTTTGGGACACCAAGACAAACCTTGACAAGCGTATGCACGCTGAGGCCGGTGCCAATGAGGACAAGATGCGTATCGCCAAGAACGCCAAGGAGCAGGGTTTGGACGCCATTCATGATACCGTTCACGAGATGGCAAAAGACGAAGCTCGCCACGGACGTGGTTTCGCAGGCTTGTACGAACGTTTCTTCGGTAACAAGAAATAATCAGGAACTCCAATAAAAAGATAGCGACCTTGTTTGAGGCCGCTATCTTTTTTAATGAAGTTGTTTCAACTTATTTACGAATTTCAGAAATGATGAAGTTGAATTAATGATTTAATTCTCTTTGTCAATCTTCAGCCATCTATCCGGTGTATTTCCATCCCCTCATCGGTCACGATGCCCGCATCGCTCCCTCTTTGGGGTATGAAAATCCACTCGAATATCTGGCTAAATCTTAACAAAGAAATAAGTCGAAACAACTTCAATTGTTGTTTATTTGACGAAGTATTTCCTGCCATTGGCAATATATATGCCGGCAGGCAGTCGGTAGAGTTCTTCCAAAGTCGCATTTCTCAGTACCACTATTCCCTGAAGATTATAGACTGTAAGCGGTACATCCTCGTTGGTGACCTCGTCTACACCGACATCATTCTTGGCGATATAGACAAGAGTGGTCTTGCGGCCTCTGTAATCTGCGGTGAGTTCCAGCGAATATTCCGTTTTCTTTTTCAGGACGGATAGCATGTACTGGCCGTAGTTGTTGAGTGGAGTCACGGTGCAGATATCTTCGTTGAGACTCTTGACGGAGTATACAATCAGATGACGGTTACCAACAGAAAGAGAAGTTCTGGCAGAGAGGTCGAAGACCTTGTCACCGATACGGTTTGGCAGTGACAATCCTATTGTGTCAATAGAGGGGGCCTCGAAATCAGGATACATGGTCATTGCGGGGAACCAGTAATTGTCGTCAAGTACAAGAGTCCGGTCTTTGAGGATAGCTCCCGTTGCCGGGTCTGCCATGAACACACGGTTTTTCTTATAATGTGCTCCATATCCGGTTTCAACGGCGCTGAGCATGACGAGGCCTGTCTTAGGGTCTACGCTTACTCCTTCACCATACAGCACCCAGTCAGCCGCTTCGCCGTCAGCGGTGCCTGGCAAGGTGATGAAGTTCTCGGTATATTGTTTCTTGTCAAAGTCATAGCAGGCCACGGTACGAGGTCCTGCGACATAGCCTTGTGTGCTCCTGGTGTTGACGTAATAGACTCTGTTCAGTGTTGTGCTCGCCGCTATCGGTGCTTTGCGCCAGGTCGTCCAGGAATTGGTGATTTTTGAATAATCGGCATCAATGTCGTAATGCTCTTCCACTGTGAGCGTGGTAGGCGAAATGCGAATGAATTCGTTGGATTCACTCTGCGTCGCCACTATGAAATTGCCGTTGGGAAGGATTGCGAAACCTGATGCTAACTCGGCAGGGATGGTAACGACTTTGTCGGTGGCAGGATCAATTGCATCGACTCCTTCCGATTTGCGCATGGCGAAAATATAGTTGCCGTAGCGCAGCATTTCACCATTGGTATTGAAGCTGGTGAAATTGTCGGAACCGGGAACAATGGAACCTAACTTAAGGCTGTCCAGATCCACTGTATATATTGCTTTCTGTGTGCTGAGGTAGCCTTTATGTTCATCCCATGCACAGAAGGCTCTGGGTTGGTTGCCGCTGAGATTGGAAGGTAGGGCGCTTATCTGGCCTTTGAATGCCATTGTCTTGGCGTCGATAACGGTGAAAATACCGCCGCTTTCAGCCTCGGTGCCGTCGGCTTGTTTGCTTACGACATAAATATTGTCGCCGAATACGTCGCCATATTGGCTTGTGATGCCCAGTTTATGGGTGGGATTCTTAAGCTGATAGGCATCGTAAGTCCATTTGCCGTTGTTACCATAGAAGTTTATTGAACCGGGATCATGGCCGAACCATCCTTCGTTGAGGAAAAGAATACCTTTGGTGAAGTCTGATACAGAATCGTTGAGAATAGTGAAAGTAGTTGTGAGGGCAGGCACCTCTGCAGTTAGATTATTGGCATCGACAGTCTTGATGTAACCAGCCGGGATTTTGACTGTGTATTTGCCGTTCTTGAGGTTTGCTCCGCCGGGAATTTCAAAGATTGCATATTTGGCGCTGATTCTACCGATAAGGTTGATAGTGTCATTCTGGTTGATGATGACTGGCTGTCCTGCTTCTGAAGTGAGTTCAAGTCTCTTCAGGTTATTGCCTTCGAAAAGCAATGTGAGGTTCTTGAACACCGAGATAGTGTCTCCGTTGCCGGGATTGACTGTGAACTGGAATTCTTCGGCAGTCTTGATGCGATAGAGGAAGGTGATGGCGTCGCGGTTTGTGATAGTGACTCCCTGTTTGTCTTTGCCGGTGAAGTATCGGGCTGGAATGGTTACGGTCCAGTCTCCGGCCGATGGTTTGGCATAGTCAGGCGTTACAAGGGTGACGGTTGCACTGTCGGTCTGTGTGGCGAAGAGTTTGTAACTTGTCTCACCTTTGGCTATGACAGCGTTGAGTCCTGTGTTGGGACGTACGGAGAGTGTGGTAAGGCTGCTGCCTCGGGTTACTGTAAGGGGCACGAAACTATCGTGGTAGGTATCCGAAGAAGGAGTGATATTGTATGTAAAATTGAGTTGTGGGTCAACGGTGAAAGAGGCTGTTATCTTTCCGTTCGTTACATCTTTACCGTATGCCTTGACAACACCTTCGGGCATTGTAACGGTATATTTACCGGCGGCGGTGAAGGTTATAGCGGATTCTATGGAATAGGCGTCCTTCGGGGCAAAGTTTACACTCAGCTGGTTATAAGAACCACCTTCGGCCGATGCTACCTGGGCGTTGAAGCCATAATACGTTTCTCCTGAGGGGGTGAGGATTGTTATTTCGCCCACTTTGTTCACGGGAAAGTCCATACCGGTGGTAAGCTTGGGGAAGGTGAACGACATCTGGTAGAGTTGACCTATGGAAGAGCCGTCGGCCGGGTTGAGGATGTAGTTCTGGAACTCGGCAGGTTGGCCCGATGCGATGGTGTATTCCACATCTCTGTCATCGTTCTTTACCGACGTGTAGTCTTTCTGAAAAAGTCCGGCAGGGATATGCAGCAGGTAGGTGCCCGGCGTGGTGACGGTTATTTCTTCGCTACCGTTTACGAATCCGAAAGTGATGGTATAGTTGTTGTCGAATTTTTTCTTTACGGCAGTATATTTGACCGCCGGATTATTCTTGTCGGTAAGGGTTATTGAGCTTAGGTCTATTTTACCGAAGAGGTTGTTGTAGAACCAGTCGAGTCCCTTGCTGTCAGGGAAGCCGAGTTCTATTGAAGAAATCTGATTTACGGGACCGGGTACTGGATTGAGGGTATAACGGCTCATGTCAGTCTGAGTGGCAGGATTTACGGTGAAATCCACATTTATTTCCGCATTCGGTATGCGTGGATTCATTCCCATGATTGCTCCTGCCGGAACATGGAGCGTATACGTACCGGCTGTTGTGGCTGTGGTGGGAGTGGTTTCTCCTTTATAAGCGAATTCCAAGGTGACCATTGTGCTGTTGATGGCCGGGTCCGGGAGTGCATATAACACTTCGGTGCTCCCTTTGCGTGTAAGGGTGATGTTTTCTGTCTCTACTTTTCCGTAAAGTCCATAGTTGGCGTCGGAGAACTGCAATTCTATTTTCGTCAGTTCCCGTTGCTCGGTGGCAGGGTCAGGCGTAATCTTCACGTCTGTCAGCTGGTCTGCCGCATAGGCGCCAATGGGCGTCAAAAGCAACAGAAACAACCAGCTAAGAAATGTCTTTCGTTTCATTTTTTGATTGGTCTGTAAGGTTAGTTGTTCTCTTTTTTTTCAGCTTACAGGCACAATCACACAAAAGACTCCGCACAATGAATTATGTCCGGTCTGTTGCCATTGGTCTACAGTGACATCCTCGCAAAATATTCAGCGAAACATGTACGCAGCTATTTCTGCTGTGTCAGGCGTCATTGTCCAATACAATCCAATATCTGGGAACCGAAGACGATCCCATGACGGATGTTGCCTTTGCTATGTGCTCTGTAAGCTCCGGCAATGTCTGCAGGCAGGTCTTCTGGCTCCTCTTCTTTCATCATTCCTTACCTTCCCGGACGCTCGGCAAAAAGTATCGCTACTTTTCCGCAGCCACAGTGGTTTCTGTGAAGTTATTTTTGATGTCTTGATTCGTATAAAAATAAAAACAGCTTCCAGAGTCAGTAATGATTACTCCATCAAAGAGTTACAGCAGCGAGTCTGCGCGGGCTTTGCACCCGACTTCCCTATCCGTGCCGAGAGCAAGGGAATCTTGCTTCGGTGTGGATGGCGTAAAAACGCCCTCCTGCAACATTTTTTCGGGAGGCTACTCTTAGCCTCATATTTTCGCTGCAAAATTACACATTCTTTCAAATATAGTTTAGATTAATGATTAAAATATGTAAAACAATCATTGCCTCTTTGATGCTTGATTAAAATTTATAAAGAAGCTAAATGACTGATAATAATAGATATAGATATTTTGTTCTTCCGGGAATGAATGAAATTTAA
>CAJMDR010000127.1 GCA_905212215.1 uncultured Porphyromonadaceae bacterium | reverse complement strand
CTTATCCAAGAAAACCATCTTAATCAAGTAGCGCCATTATCTCTTGCCGCCCGCGGCCACATCCTCAGCCGTCAGGGAAAATGGAAGAATGCAGAAAAAGCATACAGGCAGGCAATAGACTCCGCCGCATATTCCGAGAAAAGTTTCAAGATTATGACATATTACCGCTATGGCAGCTCTAAGGCTCGCCATGGTGACTATGCGGCGGCCGACAGTCTTTTACGCTCAGGACTTAAGATGTCTGAGTCCAGCAGTAATCTTGAATTCCGGGCCGACATTCTGCTTGCTCTCGCGAAATTACATCTCAGAGAAGGAGAATCAACAATAGCATTGCAATATTTCAACCGATATCACAACCACATCGACAGTCTCCACCGCACACGTATGGTGCAGGATTTCAACAACCTTGTGCTGGAAAATTTCAATTTGGAGAAACAAAGCGAAGTACAGAAATATAAGATCAGCAATCTCCGGGGTCAAAGGCTTCTTGTAATCTTCGGATCCCTGCTGCTCATTCTTGCAGTGATAGTCATCGCGCTTGTCGTCGTTCAACGAAAAAGACGCAGGATATACGAAGCCACCACAAGGCGTCTAATGGAAGACATTCATCGCTGGAGATTAGAAGCGCGACAAAACAACGAAGATTCCAGGCAGAATGACCATGACCCAAGTTCTGAGGCTCTGTTCAAAGAAATAGAAAACCTTATGAAAAGCGAAAAGAAATACCGGGACAAGAATCTGTCTCTGGAAAGCCTTGCAGAGGACTTAGGCACCAACCGCACTTATGTTTCGCGGGCAGTAAATAGTATTGCCGGCATGTCGTTCAGCCGCTACGTGAACCGATACCGCATCTCTGACTCTTTGGAATTGCTCTCTGACCCGGACAACAACATACGCATGAAAGACCTTGCCGAACAAGTCGGCTTTACTTCCGACTCTACTTTCTCGAAAATTTTCAAACGGGAAACGGGCATGTCTCCCAAAGAGTTCCGAGATTCAGCCATTACAATATCCAAGGGGAAAGAGCTTGACTGACTTGGTTATTTCACAAATTTACAAATCGCCAAGTACCAAAGGAGTCATAACCGGACAAATACATCTAATTTTGCCATTGAACTAATATCACAGTATTCATGAGAAAAACTTTACATTACCTGATCTTTGCCACCATGATGGCCACAAGTGTCTCTCAGGCATACGCCACCGACTATGCCACGGTAGACTCCATCATCTATGCCGTCAACCCCGGTGATACCGAGGCGAGAGTCTATTCCTGTGACCCGTTGGTTACAGAAGCCCGTATAGTCAGCAAAGTCACCATAGCAGGCAAAGAGTACCCTGTCACCATGGTAGGGCCTAACTGTTTCAAAGATGCAGCACATCTGAAAAGATGCATCATAGCTCCGTCAGTGACTGTTGTGCGCGAGAGCGCTTTCCGTGATTGCAAGACCTTGGAATATGTCGACTTCGGCACAGGGGTGACCTCAATCGGAAATTCGGCTTTCACAAGCAATACCAGTCTCAAGACAGTAAAACTTTCAACGTCGTTAAAAACAATAGAGAAACAGGCATTCTACAAGTGTTCCGCGTTGCCCGAGATAACCATACCGGCATCCGTAGAAACTATCGGCAACAATGCGTTCTACCAATGTTCGGCCATCAAGCGGGTAAACATAGAGAATCTCGCTGCATGGTGCCGCATCCATTTCGACAACTACGCTGCCAATCCACTCAATTTCTCCCGTAAAATCTATATGGGAGGTGTGGAAGTTACCGAGCTGGTTATACCGGAAGGAGTGACATCCATAGGAGCCGAAGCCTTTCGTGTATGCACGGCACTGACAAAAGTGACGCTTCCGTCAACACTGCGCACCATGGGCGACAACGCTTTCTACGGTTGCTCGGGGATATTGTCGGCAGTAATGCCTGACTCCCTCTCGGAAATGGGCACAGCAGTATTCAAAGGATGTTCGAAACTGAAGGAAATCAACATTCCGGATGGTATCAAGTCAATATCGCAGGAACTGTTCTCGGGCTGCAAGGCTCTTACCACGATCAACCTGCCAACCACAATTACCACCGTCGGCAAACAGGCCTTCTACAACTGTTCAGGGTTGCTGCAGATGACGTTCCCCGATTCCCTGAAAGAACTCGGCAATGGTGTATTCTACGGCTGTGGCGCCCTCAAAACCGTGTGTCTCGGAGCCTGCATCACCACCATTCCCATGGAGACATTCCGCAACTGCAATGCCCTTACTGCTATCAAGCTTCCTCGTTCTATTACAACCATAGGAGAAAGTGCCTTCTCAGGCTGCCGTAATCTGGCAGAGGTAAGGATGAGCAGGAACGTCACCACCCTGGCAGCAAATGCCTTCAACTGTATGAACATCAAGGACATATATATCAGCGCTACTGTTCCTCCAACGGCGGTAGCCAATTCTTTCGCCCGATACACTGCCAACCTTCATGTTCCGGAACAGAGCATTGCCGCCTATAAGGCAGATGCCGTATGGGGTCAGTTCCAGTCCATCACCATGGGAGTGACTATAACAGACACAGATTCTGAGGAACCAGCTGTTTACTACGATTTAAGCGGACGCAAGGTTGCTGATCCTACCAACGGTATCTACATAGAGCGGAGAGGGAGTAAGACCCGAAAAGTAATAGTGAAATAATTTTTGCGGGAATGCTGGCAAAAAGAGGTGTTTAAGGAGGGTCAGGGCTTTGATGACCGCAGCTTGTGCTGAGCACAAGCCGGCAACCCAGGACTCCGAAACTGGCAGAACTCGAAGCGCAAAAAGAGACTGTGCTATTATCTTGGCACAGTCTCTTTCTTTTAGAGATTATCGTGTCACAATCAGCAACAAAAAGCACGGCAGAATCGGTCGAGGCCGTCTTTCAACCGAGAGCGCTGACAGGCATAATTGATGCGGATGTAATGTCCGTTACCATACATAGTGCCTGAGTTTACCCATACATGCCCATCGGTTTTGGCTCTTTCCTCCACTTCATCGGCAGTTATGCCAAGTCCTGAAATGTCTACCCAGGCCAGGTATGTCGCCTCGGAGTCGCAGACTTTCAGCTGAGGCATTCTGCTGTTCAGTGTGTCGCGTAGATAGCGGAAATTGTCGTTCAGGTATATGTTGAGCGCATCGAGCCATTCGGCGCCATAGTTATAGGCTGCCTGCAATGCCACTATTCCGAAAGGATTCGCATTATTGGACTCATTGGCCTTTATCACCTTGTTTATCTTCTCGCGCAGGTCTGCACGACGAGCAATGATGTTCGACACCATCAGTCCCGCAATATTGAAGCCTTTTGTTGGAGAACAGCAGGTTACACAGTCCGGGTCAATTGTTGCAAAAGGGATATAACTGTTACCCGGATGCACTATCTCACAGTGAATCTCGTCACTCACCACGGTCACGTTGTTCCTGCGGCATATATCGCTAACCTTCTCCAGTTCTTCCCGCGACCATACCCTACCTGTAGGATTGTGTGGATTGCATAGAATGAGAAGCACATTGTCGACATCGGCGGCCTGTTTTTCGAGCAGCTCGAAGTCAATGCGGAAAGTGAATCCGGTTTCAGTCTCTACACGCACCAACGGGTTCTTGACCATTTTCCTGTTATTGTCAGAAACAGAAGAAAAGAAACAGTTATATGCAGGAGTCTGAAAAATCACTCCTTTGCCCTCGGGAACGAGCGCTTGCACCAAGGTACTGAGCGCAGGAACAATGCCCGGTATGTATATTATATCATCAGTATCGGGACGCCAACCATGGCGGCGGCCGAACCAGTCACTTACCGACTGATAGTAACATTCCGGTACTTTTACATAACCATATATTCCTGAAGCTGCACGCTTCTGCACTGCCTCAATCACTGCGGGAGCAGTCGGGAAATCCATGTCGGCCACCCACAGAGGGAGCATCTCCGGGTCGCCGCTGGCATCCCATTTCACACAATCCGTGCCCCGGCGTTGATAAAGCTTGTCAAAGTTGTATTTGTTTTTCATGATTGTTTCTTACCTTTTACGGTGCAAAGTTAATTGAAGTGTTCAGAATAAAAGAAAGCAGAGACGATAAAAAATACAAGTGCCTTAAAATAAAACATTCACAGAGGCGTTATTAAAGTAAAGAAGCTGAAAATTAGCCAAGCCATGACGAAATGGCTACAGTCAGTTTTCAGTCTGTATGTTAATCAACCCAACCCCTTTTGCCTATGATGCAGGATTCTACCATTATCACCTACCCGGCAAAATCTGATTCCACAGTGCGGAAAAGTCCCCGCGCCACGACGTTGGAATTTGTGCGCCAGTTTGCACATTCTTGCATGATTATACCGGGCTTGGTAACATCACAATGTCTGATTGCAAATTAGTCATGCAATTGACAGACAAATTAAAGAGATGGCACGTCAGTAATACGGCGTGCTGTCCTTTTTTCATAGCACGAGTATCCACATGAAATATGAATGACAAAGTAACTTCAGAAGTGTATTTGGCAGAATGATGCAAATAACATAACTTTACACCAACCTAAACAGACATACATGAAAACGAAATTTAGCATTTTACTTACACTTATTCTTTCCTCTGTGTGTTTTTCTTTCGCAGAGAAGAAAAACAAAAAATTCAGCATAGACACCTCTTCCGCCAAGATGTATCTTGACATGGCGATGCAGGCAGATAAACGTGTCATGCCCACAGATGCCGAATGGGATTCCCTGTTCAACAGCACGGCATATAAAGCACTCTTGGACAAGACTTCATGGAACAAAAAGAAGTTCAAGAACAATGTTCGCAATGCTTTCGAGATAGTCTATGATCCTGTAAACAAGCAAAAACGCGACAGCATAGAGAATGTACTTCCAGCAATAGTGGATTTTGATGACGAACTTGCGCTCTTTGTCTCGACGGCGCTCGACATACGCAAGAACCTCAGCAAATACCGCACCCTTCTTTCGACAGCAGATCTTTCAGGAATTGCATCCGATGCCAATGCCATGGCATTGGAACTCATACCGGGGAAAGGGATAGGACTGGAACCTGAATCTACTCCGATATTCCTGATAGTGTGGGATATGGAATCCCGGTCGATGAATGGAGGTCTGTTCCTTGACATCAACACACTCCTCCATAGAGGACAACAGGGCGCTAAAGAACTGTTGGCACATGAAATGCATCATTTCTATCTTGGACCGCTCTTCGAGAAAAATTACAAGGAAGACATGATGGATGGCGCAGTAGCAGTTCTGGTATTCAGCATGAGGGAAGGAGTGGCCGACCTCCTCAACAAGAAGAAGATGCCGCTGAAATCACTCTATCCGTATAACAATCATATTCTTGCCAAATACAATGCCGATTACTTCGCTACACCGGAACTTCTGCAAAAACTCGATTCCATCACCTGCCAATACCTTGACAACAAGCTCCCGTTGGAAGATTATTTTGAGCAAGCCATAGGATGCGCTCCTGGCGAAGGACATACAACAGGTAGTTTTATGGTATTCCTCATCCGCGACAAACTCGGCATGGACGCGGTAGTGGAAAGCGTAGGAGATCTTGATGTCTTCCTCGACAACTATAACAAAGCGGCGAAAAAGGCCGGAACTTACGTATTCTCAGACCGCTTCAACAACCACATCCATACCCTTTCACAAGCAGCTAAGAAGAAAAAGCCATAACCGTCATTCCTTTAGCTTATAGGACTTTTGTAAACCACCAAAAGCAAAACCGCAACATTGAGCATCCTCTCTGTTGCGGTTTTACTTTTATATGTCGAATTCAAAGTCAATCAGAAATCATGTACTTTCTGGGGTTGCAAGCCATTGTTCTCCTGCTTCTGGGGCTTTTGCTTTTGAGGCTCCTGAGGTTTAGGCTGCGGCTTCGGTTTAGGTGCCGGTGATTCCTCCTTGGGTTTGATTTTCTGAGGCTGGCTTGAAGCAGTTGACTGACGGGACGGTTTAGTCTCCTGACGTTTGGGCTGCGTCGGCCTGACACTTGGTGCTTCGGAAGAAGCTGACGACCGAGTAGAAATTGTTTTTTCCTGACTCGATGAAGAAGTCTCCGAAGGCTCTGCAACAGTGTTGGATGCAGGCTCTTCCTGTGTTACGTTCTCCGGCTCAACTGTCATTTCCACAGATTCTTCTTCCTTCTGAACACTCTTATCCGGCTTGATAAACAACAGTACACCTGCTGTTACAGCCGCAGTGCAAAGGAAGCTGATGATGCCGTATTTTAAATAATTCCGGCGAGGAGACACCGGGTTGATCACTACTTCCGGCTCTACCCTCTTCACCTTGGACTTTGAAATCACGTCCCCGGAAACAGGATT
>CAJMDR010000126.1 GCA_905212215.1 uncultured Porphyromonadaceae bacterium | reverse complement strand
CCTAAGGTGGAAGTAGCCGACACCGTGGGGGCGGGCGATTCCTTCACCGCAGCCTTCATCTCCGCCTTGCTGAAAGGGAAGAGCGTGACTGAGGCGCATCAGTTGGCGGTAAACACGTCGGCTTACGTATGCACACAGAACGGCGCTATGCCACAGTTACCGGAAAATCTGGTAAACCGTCTCGCCGATTGATTCACATCTCACCGGGAGTTCCGGTGGACTCCCGCATCACTATCTCGGCATTCAGCACCACCGAGCGGCGCGGCGACTCGAAATTCCTTATCCGCTCAAGGATAAGCTGTGCCGCAGTACGACCCATCATCTTCAACGGTGGTTCAACCGTTGTCAGAGGCGGATATACCATCTTAGACAATTCTGTTCCGGAAAAGCTTGCCACGGCAATCTCTTCCGGAATTTTCTTTCCCCTCTCCCGGAAACGGTTCATTGCACCTATCGCCACCATATCGGTGAAGGCGAACACTGCATCGCACGGCAAACCACGATCTATGATGAAGTCAGCGGCACGCATACCCTCTTCATACGAAATCCCGGCACGCACCACCATTTCCGAGCCGCAGTCAAGTCTGAACTTCGCCATCGCCTCGCGATAACCGCGGAGACGTTCTATGGCATTATAGATATTGTCCGGACCCTGAATATGGACTATATGCTTCCTGCCGGAGCGGATTATGCGTTCCACCAGGAAGAAAGACTTCATGTAATCGTCGACTATTACCTGCGACACATCCAGTCCCTTGGGAATACGGTCGTAGAACACCATGGGCATACCCCGCTGTTTCAGCTCCTTTATCTCGTCTATGTTCCTGTTGTAGTCGCACAGACTCACCACTATGCCGTCCACCATGAACCGTTCCATAAGCTTCATGTTCTCCAGCTCACGTTGCGGGTCCTCGCGCGAATCGGCTATTATAACCTTTATTCCCTCGGCATACAGAATTTCCTGTATCCCCTCCACCACACATGAGGCAAAGGGAGTCACCATTTCCGGGACAAGCACACCAACAGTGTTGCTGCGTCCCGATTTCAGGTTCCGCGCAACAGGATTAGGACGATAACCCATCTTCCGTGCCGTTTCCAGTATGAGTTGTTTGGTCTCTGTACGTATGTTGTGGTCATCGACAAGAGCCCGGGAAACGGTGGAGGTGGAAATACGCAGAGCCTCGGCTATGTCCTTGATAGTAACCCTTTTCATGCGAGTTGTAGTTTCATGGTTCTATATAACTAACGTAAGTTATTCCAGTATGTTTTATGCCTTTGGGCACGTTTGCATAAATTGGAAACGTTCCCGCAAACGTACCCGCAAATTATTTTCCGAAATATAAGTTGAAGGCTCTTCACTTCATTCTATCTTTGCCACATAAAGTAAAACCACAGACAAATGAACCACAGACTCAACAAAATCGGCTATGTCCGCAACGACATAATCTCCGGCATCCTGCACATAGGAGTCGGCAACTTCCACCGCGCTCATGAAGCATTCTTCACCAACGAGCTCCTCGGCATCGACCCCACACAGAAGATATGGGGCATCAGCGGTGCAATGCTGCTTCCCGGCGACGAGCATCTCTTCCACGCCATGAAAGAGCAGAAAGGGAGATATACCCTCACCGTATGCGGCCGCGACGGTGTGAACCATGCTCATGAAATAGGCTCCATCATCGACATTCTATGGGCACAGGAAGATGCCGGAAAGATTCTCGACAAAATCGCTGCCCCTAACATCAAAATCATTTCCATGACCATTACCGAGGGCGGATATAACATCGACAAGGAGAGTGGAGAATTTGACCTCAACGATGCTGCCGTCCGCCACGACCTCGGCAACCCTTCCACACCCTCCACGGTATTCGGATATGTGGCAGAAGGCCTTCGCCGACGCCGCAATGCCGGAAGCGGCCCGGTGACCATCCTCAGCTGCGACAACCTCCAGCACAACGGAGACACGGCACGAAAAGCCTTTATGACCTTCTTCCGCGCTCAAGACCCTGAGCTGGCTCAGTGGGTGGAGAAGAATGTGACTTTCCCCAACAGCATGGTAGACCGCATCACTCCTGCCACTCGCCCCGAGGACATTGAACGCCTCAACGCCGAGAACGGCACTGCCGACAAGGCACCCGTATTCTGCGAGGACTTCATTCAGTGGGTGATAGAAGACAATTTCGCCGCCGGAAGACCACGCTGGGAAGAAGTTGGCGTGGAATTCACCGACGACGTCACCGCCTACGAGAACATGAAGCTGTCGTTGCTCAACGCTTCGCATACCCTCCTCTCCTATCCCTCCTTCCTTGCCGGATACCGTAAGGTGGACGATGCCATGCGCGATGAGACAATAGTGCGGTTCATAAAGGATTTCATGGACAAGGACATAACACCATATGTACCGGCTCCCGGAAACACCGATCTGGAATTCTACAAGGAGACTCTCATAGGCCGATTCGGGAATCGCACCGTGAGCGATCAGATAGCACGACTCTGCTTCGACGGCATCTCCAAGTTCCCCGTATATGTGGTGCCCAACCTTGGAAAGATGATTGCCGACGGCAAAGAGCTGATGCGTGTGGCTTATCTGGTGGCCGCATACCGCCATTATCTGAAATACCATACCGACGACAACGGCTTGACCTTCGATATCGCCGAGCCATGGATGACTGAGGACGACAAGGCTCTCATAGCATCTGATGACGCACTCGATTTCCTCGGTCTCTCCGCCTTCGCCGCGCTCGATCTCAGAAATTCCGCCGAGTTTACACGCAGTTATCTTAAATTCGTGGATGACATACGAGAAAAAGGCGCCATGAACACCCTGACCTCAATCATTTCCTGATGACAGACAGAATCAACTGTAAAGTAAGTTACAGTCCGGGACCCTTCGTGGTCCTGACTGTAATCTACTTCCTGGTGGGCTTTCTCACCACCGTCAACGGCCAGTTTCAGGGACCGCTTCAGGTGGCATTCCTCTCTCATGCCGACAGCCTCCGCAACACCCTCACCACCCTCATTTCCTTCTTTTTCTTCTCCGGATACCTGGTGAACAGCCGTCTCGGAGGAATATGGATCAATGCTTCGGGCTACAAAACTACCTTGCTTCGTGCCCTCGGCATCATGGCAGCAGGATTGTTGTTCTACAGCCTGTCGTCGTGGGTGGCCACTTCCGCCACGAATCATGGAGTGACCATAGGCACCGACTTCATCCCCCTCGGATATTTCGTGTTCCTCTGCGGCTCATTTCTCATGGGCACCTCCGCGGCTATTCTGCAAGTGGTGATAAATCCCTATGTCTCGGCTTATGAACTTCCCGGCACACGCCCTGTGCAACGCATGAACATAGTGTGTGCCGTCAACTCCATAGGAACCACCGTGGCGCCGTTCTTCGTTACAGGTGTTATTTTCGCGGGCGTTGCCATAGAGTCCGTTACACCGGGACAATTGCTTATACCATTCCTTCTCATCGCCGCGTTTGTGCTGTTGATTACCGGTATCACAGGGCGTCTGAGTCTTCCCGATCTGTCACATACCCGCAATGCGGGAAAAGAGAAACTGCCGCGCAGCGTGTGGTCATTCCGCCACCTTGCTCTCGGCGTTACCGCAATCTTCTTTTACGTCGGCACCGAGGTCGCCGTGGGGGTCAACGTGAATCTTCATGCCATGGCGCAGCAGGCCGAAGGGCACTCCCTGTCATTCTTCGGTTTGGAAAACATAGAGTTCTTCGGCCTGAACCTCGGCATCCCGGCATTGTTGGCGACTCTCTATTGGGGAGGAATGATGGCGGGAAGACTGATTTTCAGTTTCTTCAGCAAGGTGCCTCCAAGACCTTTGTTAGCAGCAACAACAATTCTGGCATCGGTGCTGATAGTAGTCGCCATGATTTGCGACAACCTGTGGGTACTGGTATCGGTGGGACTATGTCATTCGGTAATGTGGGGATGCATCTTCACCTTGGCTGTGGCTGGATTGGGACGCTATACCTCCAAAGCTTCTGGCGTCTTCATGGCGGGCGTCTTCGGAGGCGCCGTCTTCCCCTTGCTGCAAGGCTTGTTGGCCGACCGCCTCGGCAGTTGGCAGTGGACCTGGACGATAGCGCTTTTCTGCGAGGTGTTCATGCTGTGGTATGCGCTTTACGGCTGCAAGGTCACCGACAAGGAAGCTCTCGCCAACCTCCGTGAGCCGATTCCCGGCAACCCCGCTTCCTGACCTGCGGGAAGCATTTTTGAGTTCTGTGAGCACTATGAGTTCTGTGAATTCGCCCTCCCAGTTCTCATAGTACTCATAGTTCTCATAGTACTCCCCCAAACTTGACTTAGGTCAAGAGTGAGTTGGCTCAAAAATCGGGTTTCAGCAATAATGGTAAATAAAAAAGAACTCTTGTTATTATTCAGTCAAAAAAGATTTGGTCATCTCATTATTTTTTATTAATTTTGCAGTACTATAGTTATCGTTATATCCGTTCGATAAACCAGCATATAACCTAAAAACCTATAACTATTAACCAAATTATTGATGAAACTCAACCATTTACTTATGAGTCTGGGCATGGCAGTACTGATTGTGCCCGGCGCATGGGCCCGGGGTTCGGCGACAGCCACCGCGGACAGAGGGGCATCAGAGCGACAACAGGCGCAAGCGGCACAACAGGCCGCCGAAGCTACGTTGCAGCAGCTAAAGGAGAGCCGACAACAAGCTGCGCCTCTGGAACAAGCCTCTGCAGTAACCCGTAAATCCGTTCAGGATGGAGAAGTATGGCAAGTATCCACCACGCCATATAACGCTCCTTGCCTTCAGGGTGCCAAAACCGCCACTCCCGAACAAGTTGCCGGCTGGTATCTGGAATTCGACACCGTGATTACCAGGGCAGGAAAAACTTTGCAACGCTACAACGCCAGGTTGGAAACTTCAAGCTCCAGCAAAGGGAATGTGCAGATAACACAGTTCAGCGGCGTGCCGTTCACCGACTGTTACGCCACCCTGAGCGGTTCCACCCTCACAATCCCGGCCGGCAACTACTGCCCCGTAAGCAACTCGGCAGGAGCCACCACATTGGCACTTTGCTGCCCGCTGGACCCCAACCAGATGGGTTTCTATCCCGACAAGCCTATTGTGGGAACTGTTCAGGAGAACGGCAACATAGTGTTCCCGTCGTGGGGCATCTTCGTTGTCGACAGCACAGGTCAGGGCGCCTCGGTAGTACAGGCCAACATCAACACCCGACTCGAAAGGGCAAACGCGATAATGAGCGGTACCGACTACAAGAGCAATGAACTACGCCAATGGCCTGTAAGAATCAATCAGACCAACAGCAACCGCCTTGAGGTCGAGAACTTCGGCAACACAGGCAGACCGGCATTCGTAGATCTTTTCTACAACGGCCGGATAGAAGTCGCTCCCCAGTATATGGGCACCACCCAGTACGGAGAAGTGGACAACATGGTGCTCAGCGATAACGGCTACGGCATCTCCGACTCCATCATGACCTTTCAGGCCACGGAGAGCAACGTCATCAACCTCCCCAACTGGGGCGTATGTCTGGTGAGCAATCCCAGCCAGTATGTTCTGAAACTCAAGGACGCCAAGCTGACGCTTCTTGAAAACTCCTTCACCCTTCCGCAACGTTTCCCGACCAACTTCTCCGGTTCGGGCACAGAAGGAGCGCCCTATCAGATCAAGAACTACCAGGATATGATGGCACTGAGCCAGATGGTACGTGAAGGCCAGGACACCAAAGGCGCATATTACCGCCTTGAGTCCGACATAGACTGCGCCAACCAGCAGTATTACTTCACCCCTATCGGCTCCATCTTCAGGGACAACGATTATATCAACACCAAAGATCAGCCTACCGGCACCCCGTTTACCGGACATTTCGATGGCGGCAACCACACCATCAAAGGCATCGACTTCAATAGCGGACGCCGTGCCGGCAGCGGCATCTTCGCCTGGGTAGCCCCCGGCGCCACCGTGAAGAATCTGCGTGTTGACAACAGTACTTTCCTTACCGACGGCATCGGCACAGGAGCCATAGCAGGCCTCAACAACGGCGAAATCATCAACTGCCAGTCCACCAACAACCAGATACTCTTCACCAGCTATGACGGCGGCGGCATCGCCGGCGGCCACAATGGTCTTATAGAGAAATGCTCTACCGTTGTCGGCTACGGCAACATGGGCGGCATCGTGGGCAACGACGGCGGCATCCTCCGCGACTGCCAGGCAAGAGGTTCCATGACGTTCATGGGCGTAGAGAGCACCCTCTTCGGCAATGCCGGCGGCCTTGTGGGCAGCATCAACTCCTCGTTCAGCAAAGAGGGGTATCCGGCAGTGATAGAGCGCTGTATCGCCACCATGATCATCACTGACCGCAACTCCGACGCAACCTGCGGCGGCT
>CAJMDR010000125.1 GCA_905212215.1 uncultured Porphyromonadaceae bacterium | reverse complement strand
GGTTGCATCGGAGCTGCCGTTGTTCGAAACTGAAGCGCTGACGCTCACCGACTCGCCCATGTAGGCGGTTCTTGGAAGCACAAGGTTTTGGGTCGCGATATCGTTGACTGCTATATCTCCCACTTTGATGTCGTCAAAACCGTTAAACTTATCGCTCTTGCCGGTGACTCTTATCATATACTGTATGTCCTTACCTTTGAACTGGCCAAGAGGCACATACCAAGGCTGCACACCTCAGTGTCAGGTATAACCTCAGTCCATTCCTCCTGTCCGGATTCTCTCACAAGCACGGAGTATAGATTTTTGTCATCTTCCGCTACATTGTAGACATAGAATACCATTCCCGGATGCGCTACATCTTTGAGCGATATTTTTCCAGAAAAAACTTCCGTCACCGCACCAACAGACATCATCATTATACCTAAGTAACCACCGTCGCCTGTAGCAGACTTGATATAGGGTTCCAAAATATCGGATCTGATGGATACCTGTGTCCTCCAGTCTACTATATTCATGAAACCTATTCCGAAGCCGTCAAGTCCCCCGCCGGCGAAACAATGGTAGTAGTCCGTATACGGCTTGCCCACCGGAATAATCTCTGAGGCTTGCCATGCCGAGCCGCCTCCGTTGGTCACAGCCTGCACACAGAACTGGGCGAAACTCTGCTCAGCGTTAGGAGCCTGTCAGAACACCCTCGCGGTGGTGTCGCGCAGGTTCTTGTGCAGAATCTTCCCTACTGCGTTTCCTTCTATCGTAGCCACATTGTAGGCCACATCCTCACCGGTGAATTCCTGTTTCGACGCCGTCATGGTGACAGGGTTCCATGTCAGTGTAGTAGTTCCGAGTGTGGTAGTCTCCACCTGTTTTGCCTCTACAGGAGGGTTCGGTGCGTCAAATCCCACCTTTACTGTCACAACGCTTGCGGCGCCTTCGCCATACTCATTATATGGCACTATACTGTATCTATGGGCTCCTGGGGCCGCTTTATCTATATTCACCGTCACCGGAGCGCCGGGAGCCGGGTTGTCGATTGTGCCGAGTGCAATGGTATCGTCACGCAATATCTCTATCTTGGTTAGTTTCTCCAATGGAGTGTTCATGAGGCTAAACTTGGGCGCATTGAACTTAATCTGGGCTTTCAGGTGTTTCACCTCACCCGTCGCAGTGAGGTCTGTCACCACTCCGGGACGCCGGGCGTCAACTCCCTCACTGATGTCAAAGCTGAGAATATCTACAGATCCGACACCTTTTCCATGAATACCTATTGCTATGTCACAATCTCTTTCCGGCACAATATAACTTTCAAATCTCAATATGTTTCCTTCGTCTCCATACGGTGCGGTAATGTCTTTAACCTTAGTAGGCGGCAACAATTCTCCGTCAATTGTATCCATACTTTCAGGATTGATTGAATTACCATAATACATTGCAACAGTGCCATTATTCGCCTTAATCACAGCACCGGCTTGCATCCTTACCCTGTAAGCCTTTCCTGCCTTCATTTTAAACAAAGAGGTTATCAGCCAGTCATCTTCGGAATAGCAATCATCTGTTCCAAATCTGATTCCTCGCCATTTTATCCGGACTCCGTCATTCGTTTTCCTCGTTGAGATAGTCTGAGGGGAAACAGCCAATGGTATAGAGTTGCCTATATCGGTGTGACATTGTGCTTTGCGGCTGTCTCCAACATCATTTGAGAACACTACAGAGAAGCATACCTTTCCTCTGTCGCCCACAGTGACGGGGGATATTGTGGTCTGCTGTCCGTAGGAAGTGGTACCGGAAAACATCTCTTTGTCATTGACATATACTCTGTACTTGACGTTTCCGGAAGCGACGGTGCCGTCAGCGAGCGTAGTCGGGGCTGTGAAGGAGAAAGAACCTGTCTTGCTAGCCTTCTCAAATCCTCCCGTGGTAACAGCTGTGTCTGGGCCGGGCACCTTGTCGTTGATCGGGTCAAGCGTGAAGATGCCAGTAACAAATTCATTGCCGGGATAAACTGATATAAGAGTGGTCTCTGCCGTTGTTGGATTGACTTCATATAAGGCTGACTTCAATTCATCTGTGACAGACCAAAACAGACGTCCGGTCTTCCGGTCGAATGTCATGCCGCTTCTGTATGTTGCGGGCATAATTTCAGTAAATCCAATCTGCTTAATTTGTCCATTGCTGAGATCTATGCCATTGAGGTATCCGTTGTTATCAATCGCATATCCCTTGCCTTCGTTGTCTATGGCGAAAGAATTCAACTTACCGGCTGGATTATATTCTGCGATTGTTGTAATTTTAACATCGTCCAGCTTTGATGGGATTTCTATTGTTACCAGTCTCGATGCGGATACATAACCACCAAGCAGCGCATATATTTTACCATCCACGGGATTGTAGCTCATACCGCAAGGTTCAACTTTATTCTTCTCCGCCTCTCCAATTTGCTTGGCGTTAGTCAAAAGATCACCTGAATAAATATCATGTCCTTCGTAAAAAATAATACTCTGTGGCGCAAAAGGAGGTGGAATGGGAAGCTTAAGTTGACGTGCAGAATAATAAATATCCCCTACCAAGCACGCCTCGTAATCTGACTTGAAGCCGTCGCACAGCAGACTGAAGCTGTCGTTGGCGTTGCGGGGTAAACGATACAACCCTTTGGCCAGGCCATTCTTGGAGCTACTCACATACCCGTAGACGTCGGGCATCTGTGTGCCGGGAGCCGCTGTCTTCACTCCTTTCAGGATGACGCCGGCCCATGGCGCAGGCACAATGCCGCTGTTGCTGTTGGTGATGAGGCTGTTGGAGCCTGTTGCCGTCATTCTGCTGCCGGGCAGCGGGAAGGTGGAGGGTGGCTCTACGGGCTGGGCCGTAGTGCCGGGGTCAAGGCGCAGTTGCTCCTTGGCAGTTCGGACTTTCTCCTAGGTGATGAACTGCCACGCCTGGCTGCCGAGTGCCGTCAGCAGCACGAAGAGTACCAGCATTAGGTATTTTTTCATTGTGTTGAATCTTTTTTTGTTGTTGTGTTGTTGTTCGGAAAGTTTCTCGTTTTCGATTTTCTAAGCCACCAGCATCTATGTTTCCGATTTCTTTACTGACAGCTTACTTGTTAATAGTCATTGTTTTACTTCATAGGCTAAAAAGGGTGCCGCGAGACTTACGATTGGGCAATCAGGGAGTGGAACGAAAAAAGCGTGTAAGTCATTGTTCCATGCAAATGCAGCTTTCACCTAAAAGATATTCACTGCAATCACCAAACAAGCGCTTTTTGTATTTGCTTTAGCGATATTGAGGTTCCGGGTGTATCAACTTCGACTCGTTATCACTTTCGATTACAAAGGTAGAATGACAGAAAATACTTGTCAAGTATTTTGGGTTAAAAATGGGCGAAAGTGGCAAAAACGTTTAACGTGTTAAACGTTTTTGGGTTTAGGGCAATAAAATTCGCCCTCAAAAATGGCCTCCCTGACCCCTTAGGCTGAGATAGCCGATTACTCTTCACACCCCCAATTTTGCCCTTACCTGACCATAATTCGCCCCAACTCCAGATTCCAATTTGCTATTTTTCCTGAGAGAACCGGGAGAACTGGGAGAACTATGAGTTCTGGGAGCACTATGAGTACTCATAGGACTCACAGGACTCATAGTGCTCCCTTTCCTAGCTGCCCAAAAAAGAGGCCACGCCGGGTGTCGGCGCAGCCTCTTTTTTATTCTCTTTGGCTAATGCTTATTTGCCCATGAAGGCTTTGATGGCTTCGAGTTGCTGAAGTGCCTGCTGTGCCTGCGGCATCTGGCTCTGCAGCGACTGCATGATGCGGATGGCTGTGTCATAGTCCTTGTTCAGGGCGGAGAGGACTGCCGACGCATAGCGTGCTTCGTTACCGTTGCCGGCCTTCTTCAGGAAGCGGGCTGCCGAGGTTAGGTCGCCACGCTGCATGGCGCTATTGGCGGCGTTAAGGTTGGCTACGGGGTCATCGGGGAACATACGTACGGCGATGTCGAATACCTGGTTATACTCGTCGGTACCGGGCTTCATGCTCTGAGCGGCAAGGTAGAACTCATGCAGCGACAGTTTCTGAGGCGCTTTCTTCATCACCTCGATGATCTCTGCCACGTCAGTATAAGAACGTACCGAATATTCCACGGTATAATCAGACTTACGCAGACTCGGATATACATTCTTAAGCAGCCATGCATATTCCTGCGGATAAGTTGTCTGAATCTTCTTGTTCTTTGCGAAAGGCTCCAGGTCGGAAGCGAGGATGTCGAGGATACCGGACTTCTCGGCAACCGAGTTGGTATCCAGATAAGCCTTCAGGCCTGCGAAGTTGGCGGGATCGGAGCTTGTGGTGATGAATCCGTCGGGGAACTTGTAAACGTTCTGTACGTAAGCTTCCAGAGCCTCTGTACGGCCTTTGGCGAGGCGCACATTGTTCTCGTAAGGGCCTTCGGGCGATGCATAGCCCTTGATAGCCATGGATTTCAGCGTCACATCCGGGTCATCCTTGACCAGGTTGATGGTATTGGTGATTTTCGCCAGTTCGCTCTTGTTGCGACGGTATTCGGGATTGATCTCGGTACGGTTCACCACGAAGTCGATATAGGCGGTACCTTTCACGTTACGGATCTTCACCTTCTCGGCTACCGGTTCAATGTAAGCGAACACAGGCTCATAGCTGGGAGGAGTGAAACGAACGTTCTGGATAGGAGTCTCGAAAGCTGCGGCGGTGTTGCCGCAGCATGCGTTGACCTGATATGCCATTATCAGCTCGCAGTTGTTCATCCAGGGCTGGAAAGGTACCTGGACTGAATAAGGAGCCATGGCTTTCTTGCCCGCATGATAGAGGTTCATTACGTTGTCCTCGTTGCGGAGATAGTAGTTGTAGCGGTTATGTCCGGCGAAGATTGCCGAAGGCAGTTCGCATACGTTGGCGCCCGAACGTAGTACCGGAGTCACCTTCAGCTCCTGATTCGATTTGATGGGGAAGCCGGTGTAGTTGAGGTCCATGCTCACATCAAGGTTCTGCCCCGATTTGACGGTCTTCACATTCTGCACTTGCAGAGAACTCTCGTCATATTTGATACCGGCCAAGCTCAGTAGCGGGCAGAGCAGCAAGGCCAGGAATATCTTGGTTTTCATGTTGTTTCTTTTTTAATATGATTTTGAATATGCGGACGCATTCATGCGTCCTCTGAGAACTGCGTCCTGCTCAGTGTCAGAACAGATATTCCAGATTTACAGCCAATTTGGTCGGGCCAACGTAGTTGTGAACCTTGTTGTTCTGAATCTTCGGACCTAACTTGCCGCCGTTGGCCTTATCGAGCTTATAGCGGTCGTAGCGCGAATAAATCCAGCCCACACCAATCTCAGCCTCTAAGTTCCAGTGCTTGCCTAACGTCCAGGCATGGCCATAGCTGATGCCTGCGCCTACGCCGTAGCCTTTCCAGCGTTCGTCCTTAAGCTGTTTGAAGCGGTTGTTGAAGAAGTTGGGCAGGAAACCGATGTTACCTACATTGAACATACCGCCTATGGCGTGGATGCCGATGAAGTTACCCTGGAACTTGTTGCAGAACCAGTAACGGGCTTCCGGCTGTACCATCCAACGTTCCCAGTAACGTTTCTGGTGGCTTCCATGTCCCCACCAGCCCTGTTTCACTGGCCAGTAATTGACGTCGGCGCTAATGTCCATTGTCCATTTCTCCGACATTGCGAATTCGATGCCGAGATTGGCGGTGGCTCCTACATCATGCAGAAGGTTGGTCTTTATGCCCACTTCCTGTGCTTTGGCACCAAGACCAAACACTACGGCCAGGCCAAGAGCCATAATGAATTTGAAGGTGGTTTTCATAATTGTGTGTTTTTGTATGTCTTTCTTTATTTAGAAGTTATGTATATTTAACACATTCCATCCCATTCAGGTTCAATTTCTTTTCCCCAAAACACCAAAGGTGATTTAGAAGGGGAAACAAGGCGGCATCAGTGATGAAGTTTACCTTCTTCCCGATGCCGCCTCAATTTCTACGTACTACTGCTGAAATTTCAAGTTAGGGCAAGAGGAAGTTACTTCTCTTACAAAAGTCTTCCTCTTGCCTTACAATTTATCAATGAATGAATTTCACTTTCTTCACGCTGCCGTCGCGATATTTCTTCACTGCCACATAAGTGGTGCCGCGCTGCAGCATGGTTGCGGGAATCTCGATTCCCTGAATATTGTAATAACGCACTTCGCTCAGCTCAAGGTCGCCGTCTATTCCGTCAACACCCATAGTCTTGTTGATGTAGATGGGATAGTCGATATGGCGGTTGCCCTTGGTGGCGGTCAGGGTAACGGTGCCGGTAAAGGCGTCGCGGATGACATGGATACGGTTTCCGTCGGGGCTGAGAGCCTTGGCGTTGCTCGAGGTCCATACCACTCCTGCCGGACAGC
>CAJMDR010000124.1 GCA_905212215.1 uncultured Porphyromonadaceae bacterium | reverse complement strand
ACTGGCGAAAATACAGGTGCTGATGCTCCAGAATGATATTTCGGAACTGACTAATAATCCGAATGTTGACCTTGACGGGAGCAACACCGCTTATACGGTGTTCATGATTATCGGCATTATCGGGTATTTTACAATTCCAACGGTTGCAGGCTGGATTATACAGGCTGGAGGCGCAGGTAATTACAACCGTGCGGTCAACACCACCGCAATGCAGGTCGGCTCCGGTGCGGCAAGTGTCGCCGGTGGAGTTGCGGGCAATGTGGCAGGTCGGGCCGGTAAACTTCTCAAATAATCATGCCTATGGAGTTCAAATCATTAAGGAACATTGAGTCATCATTTCGCCAGATACGTCTTTTCGGTATCATATTCGTTGCGATGTGTGCCGTTGTGGTGTCGGTCGCGATGATAATGGTGTTCAATTTCGCCGAGAAGCAGCGTGAGAAAATCTATGTCCTTGACAACGGTAAGTCGCTTATGCTTGCCTTGTCGCAGGATATGAGCCAGAACCGACCTGCGGAGGCACGTGAACACGTCCGACGCTTCCACGAGCTGTTCTTCAATCTTTCTCCTGACAAATCAGCCATCGAGCATAACATCAACCGTGCGCTGATACTCAGCGACAAGTCGGCATACAATTATTATACCGATTTCTCGGAGAAAGGTTACTACAACCGTATCATAGCCGGAAATATCAATCAGGTCGTGCAGGTTGACAGCGTGGTGTGTGATTTCAACACATATCCCTATACCGCCAGGACATACGCGCGCCAGATGATTATCCGTGAGTCCAACATGACGGAGCGCACATTGATAACGGTATGCCGTCTGTCAAATGTGTCGCGCTCCGACGACAATCCCAACGGGTTTATTATTGAAGGTTTCAACATCCTTGAAAACAAGGATATAATCACTACCAAACGATGAATGTATTTTCAAATCTGCGTGCCGCGAGAGACACCGTATATAATAAGGTGTGGCGCGCCCCGAAAGGGAAGCTCTCTTCCGGATTGAGGAACCTATGCGACGGTCTTTCTCATAAACAGCGGCTTATGGTCGTAACCATCATGCTTTGCGCCTTCGTCTTGATCGCCTTCTTCGTGTTCGGTCATGCCTGCTATAAAATCGGGCTGGGTCATTCCGGCCGACTTGTGGAGGTCAAGCATATACAGCCTCTGGAAATCAACAATCCCGATGTCAAACCGATAACTCCCGCTGCCTATGACGATGCAGGAATGGAAAGCGAGGATTAACGGCTTCTTCCAGCCCAAATCACAGGCTGAACGGCAGAAGATGATGAAATATTTGGTGGTGATGCCGGCCGCCATTCTCTGCGGTGCCGTGATACTATGGCTCCTTTACACCAGTCTCAACAAGAGCGACGAGCGCGTGGGCGATGCCTTCAACACCGAGATACCGGAAGGAGAGAACGACGGCATGAAAGACAAGATGTCGGAATATGAGGCAGCCGAAGCCGCCAAGGAGAAAGAGGCGCGTCAGCAGACGGTGGCCGTCCTCGACACCCTCACCGCCACGACTACCCAAGACAGCGGTGTGCGTCAGCCCACGGCGGTGGAAACATCGGCGCAGGCGTATCAGGAAGTGCAGGCTTCACTCGATGACTTTTTCGTGCCGGAAAATAGTGAGGCGGCACAGGTCGCCGAGTTGCAGGCGCGGATAGACGAGCTGGAAGCTCAAAATGCGATGGCACAGCAGCAACAGCAGCCGGACCAGATGGAGATGCTTGAACGCTCCTACCAGTTGGCGGCTCAATATATGGGTAACGGCAACGGCGGCAATTATCCGCCTCCGGCATCGGCCGACGATGAGAAAGGCAAGCGCGATGTGCAGCCGGTGGCGCAGGTAAACAGAAATGTTGTATCATCCCTCAGTTCCTCGTCAGGCAGAAGTTTCAACACCTCGGTCGGATCATCCGGAATTGTAAATAAAAACACAATCGCCGCAGTTGTCGCCAACAATCAGAGTGTAACCGACGGCGAGAGTGTAAAGTTACGGACTACTGAACCGATGTGGGTAGGCTCACGGCTGATACCACGCAACACCGTAATCGTCGGATCTGCAAGAGTGCAGGGCGAGAGGCTGGAAATCGAAATATCCTCTATCGAGTGCGACGGCTTCATCTACGATGTGGAGTTGCAGGTTTACGACTCCGACGGCCAGGAGGGTATCAACATTCCCAACTCGATGGAGAGTGATGCCTTGTACGAAATCGGTGCCAATATGGGCAGCACAATGGGCAGCTCCATAAACCTGACCACCAACGCCGGTGCGCAACTCGCCTCCGATGTCGGCAAAGGTCTTATCAACGGTGTCAGCCAGTATCTGACAAAGAAGATGCGGACCGTGAAAGTCCACCTGAAATCCGGATACCGGGTAATGCTTCATCAGCCTGAAGATGTGTAACCAAAACAGAAAACTATTATGAATTTCAAGACTATAATTCTTTTCCTTGTCGCCGTTATAGGCATGGTTTCTCCGGCGTTTGCCAGGACCAAAGCGGTCAAAAACACCGATAACGATGTGTCGTCCGACACTGAGCAGGTGGCGGAACACGACATCAACGTGTACGGTTCTGGCTACACCGACGGAGATAAGTTCGAGGGTCTGACACGGAAGGTCGGTTTTGACCGCATGATTCCCCCTCACGCTCTGGAAGTGGCGTTCAACAAGACCACCCATGTCATTTTCCCTTCGGAAATCGTGTATGTCGATTTGGGCGACGAGAATCTTGTGGCGGGTCTGGCCGATGGCGCGAAGAACGTGCTGCGTGTGAAGTCGGCTGTCAAGTCGTTCAAGTCCGAGAAGAATCTCACGGTCATCACTGATGACGGCTGTTTCTTCACCTTTAACGTGAAATTCGCAAAGGAGCCGCTGTTGCTCAATATCGAGATGACTGACTTTATCCACGACGGGGAGGCGGTCAACCGTCCAAACAACGCGCAGGAGATATTCTTGGAGCGTCTCGGTCAGGAATCGCCGATGCTTGTAAAGCTGATTATGAAATCAATCCACAAGCAGGACAAGCGCGAAATCAAGCATATAGGCTCCAAGCGTTTCGGTGTGCAGTTCATTTTGAAAAGCATATACACCAACAACGGTCTTCTCTACTTCCACACTGAACTGAAGAATACATCGAATATCGCTTTCGATATTGATTACATCTCGTTCAAGATAGTCGATAAGAAGGTTGTAAAACGTACTGCCATGCAGGAGCAGGTGCTGGAGCCGCTACGCGCCCAGAACTATGTGACGGTGGTCAGCGGCAAGAAATCGGAGAGAACGGTGTTTGCCCTTGAGAAATTCACTATCCCCGACGACAAGCAACTTGTCATCGAAGTCGCGGAGAAGGAAGGCGGACGCAATCAGTCCTTTGTAGTCGAGAATGGCGATATAGTCCGTGCTAATGTAATTGACGAGCTTTCAATTCAGTAAACATCAGCTTATGAAGAAGATGCTTATAATCTTCGCTGCCATGCTCACCCTCTTCGGAGGCCGGGCAATGGCCCAGCGATGCCTCCCCGGAATGTCGGCTGTCGAAGTCCGCGCCGACATGGTAAACGGTTTCTATACCGGCGACTCACGCAACTGCGGATATGATTTCGGAGTATTCTATTCCGTTTTCAAAGGCAATGCAAATACGTGGAGCTTCGGAGGTGAATTTCTCCAGACTTACAGACCCTATGGAGAGAAGGGCCGCATCCCGGTAGCGCAGTTCACGGGAGAGGTCGGGTATAATCTCCATATCGTCAGCGACTACTCTCAGACCTTCCATCTTTATGGCGGTGTGTCGGCTCTCGGCGGATATGAGACAGTCAACTGGAGTAAGCATATACTTTCCGACGGCTCTACAATAAAAAACGGTGATGCCTTCATCTATGGCGGCGCGTTGACTCTGTCGGCTGACTTTTATCTTTCGGACAGGCTGGCTCTCGGCGCCCATGTAAAGGAGCGGTTCGTGTTCGGCAACGACACCGGCCATTTCCTGACCCAGTTCGGGGTACACGTTAAACTCACAATCGAATAATCCATGCCGACAATAATAGACCTCGATATAAAAACCATTCCGCTTACGGAGTTTATGAAGGCTCTTGGACAGGAACATCCGGTAGCAGCCGACGGCAATCTGCGCATTTACAATGCTCCATACGACAGTGAACACGCCGCGACTATGGTAATAAACACGGAAACAAATCTGTGGCGTGATACAAAATCAGGAGTTTATGGCGGAATATATGACCTTGCGCACGAGATTACGGGCAGTTGCAGTATGTCGGAACTGAACCGGTATATCGCCTCTGAAATGTCTGCCATCCGCAAGGTTGACATTCGTCATGAGCCGGATGCACCGAAGCCGCAACGAAAATTCCGTATGTGAGACATGGACAAGGAATATTTCAAGGGAATATCCCTGCTTGATTTCATGCTGCATTTAGGCGCGGAGATGAAAGGGAAAGACCGCAAGGGGTTCTGGTTTCTGGCTCCGTACCGCAGTGAGAGAAACGCCTCCCTGCATATCGGCTACAATAATCTGTGGTACGACTATGGTACCGGGAAAGGCGGCGACATATTCACTCTTGCCGGAGAGATGATTGGCAGTGATGATTTTATCAGACAGGCTGAATATATCTCACAGATTATGAAAATCCCGATGCCCGACGGTTACAGACCGGAGCCAATGCCGAAAGTCAGACCGGAACCGGCATTTGAGAATATCGAGGTGGGGCCGCTGTGTTCCCGGAAGTTGCTGAACTATCTCGCGGGGCGCGGAATCCCGGAGGATATAGCCCGACGGCATTGTGTTCAGGTCGATTACCGGCTGCACGGTAGGGATTATTATGCCGTCGGTTTTGAAAATGTCGAACATGGATTTGAGCTGCGCAATCCGTTTGCCAAACTCTCTTATCCTCCGAAGGCAATATCGCATATAGCCGGTGGTAATCCGAGATGCAACGTGTTCGAGGGGTTCATCGACTTTCTTTCCGCTGAGAGGCTGGGCTTCAATGACGGTATGGATTCGGTGGTGCTTAACTCGGTTGCCAATGTCGGCAAGGCGATAGCACCTCTCTCGGATTACTCTCTGATTCTGTGCTATCTCGACAATGACGATGCAGGGCGAAACGCCTTTTCAAGACTTTGCCGGGAGTTCGGCGACAAGGTAGCTGACCAATCAGCTTTATATCCTGAACACAAGGATTTGAATGACTACCTGATGGCTACACAGCCTAAAATCTCCAATAACACTAAATTAAGACTCTGAATTATGAATACAATCCTCAATAAGATCGGCGCAATGCGCCTTACTCCTGCCCGGTTCTTCGGGTTCTGGATAGCTCTCTTTGCAATCGTCCTCGCGCTCACTTCATGTTCCGATGACCTTGATGTGCAGCAGTCTTATCCATTCACGGTGGAGGTTATGCCCTACGGCGACAAAATCAAGCAGGGGCAGACAGTGGAACTGCGTTTCGAGATCAAGCCGGAGGGTAACTATAACAATACCCTCTACACCATCCGCTATTTCCAGTATGACGGCGAAGGCTCTCTCAAACTTGTTGACGGCCCGGTGCTGGTAAACAATGACCGTGTGCTTCTGGAAAGCAAGACCTTCCGGCTGACATATACTGCAAAATCCTCTCAGGCTCATAAACTCCTGATTGTGATTGAGGACAACTTCGGCTCAACTCCGTGGGAGCAAACCTTTGAGTTCAACAGCAAGGACAGTGGTGATGACGGCGGCGATACTCCCGGAATCGTCGGCCCGATTGTAGGACCCGTAACACCGATTATCCGATGAAGAAACTCCTGATATTCTTAATGGCGATAGTGACCCTTGCGGTCACTTCGCCGGCTTTCGCTACCAAGCGAAGTATTATGGAGCTGCCTCCGTATGAGAGAGCTGTCCTGATTATCAAGCACCATGAGACCCTGCATGATTCTCGTCGACACTGGCCCTATCTGGGTTATGGACATAGAAAACTGCCCGGTGAAAAATATTTCCGTGGGTATAAGATGAGTGAACGAGAGGCTGATATGCTTCTACGCAAAGACCTCAACAAGTTCATCGGCATTTTCAACGACCTCAGACCGATGGATGCACTACTTTTGGGAGTGTTGTCATACAATATCGGTCCGGGAGCTGTAAAGAAAAGCTCGGTATATCGGAAACTGAAAGCCGGAGACCGCAACATATTCAAAGCATATACTGCACACTGCAAATATAAGGGCAGATTCCATAAAGGACTTTATAAGCGCCGCTGTCAGGAGCTTGCAGCTCTTTTCATTCCGTAAAAACACCGTCTAATATGTACCGAGGGGATGCGCTCTTTTCGGAGTGTATCCCCTCGCCGTATCTTATAGACAAATCAAATAACATAATCCTAATGGCTTCGATAAAAGTAAAGTTCCGGCCCTCGACTGTCGCTGACCACGAGGGTACAATC
>CAJMDR010000123.1 GCA_905212215.1 uncultured Porphyromonadaceae bacterium | reverse complement strand
TGGTTGCGAAGATGGATGAACTCGGATTCGGCAACTGCACCAACACAGGCGCCTGCTCCGCTGAATGTCCGAAGAACATCAAGATGAGCAACATTGCCCGCATGAACCGCCAGTTCATCGCAGCAAAGAACCGTCAGTAATTTTATTCCAAGATAGCAAAAAAAGGCCGTGCCTGTTCAGGCACGGCCTTTTTTGCTTTTGGGGCTTTTAGGTTCGAACTAATCGGACCAATCAGATTTATCGGAAGCCAATCATGAGAACTCATAGTTCTCAAAGAACTCATAGTGCTCCCAGAACTCTCAGTTCTACCGTCCCTCCCAATTCCTGCAAAAAGCACTCGGTTTGCGGGTGAGCCAAGGAAATGTTATCTTTGCTGTGATGTCTGAAAAATGGTGTTCGGGCAGGGAATGCTTGGTGGTAACCTGCATAATATTTTTGAAACATGGAACAGAATGATAAAGAAGTCCGGGTTGGCAAGGTATTGGAAAATGTAATACCTGACAACGCCGATGCCCGGCAGCGCGAAATCCTTCAGGGCTTATTAGATAGAGGCATTTGCTTCCGTGTTGTCGAGTGTGGCGATGCGGTCAGCATGGATCAATGCGAGGCAGTAGGCAAGGCTCTTGACGCTCGGCTGGTGAAGACCCTCTTTGTCAGCAACCGTCAGCAGACCCGCTTTCATCTTGTCTCAATGCCGGGACACAAGCCCTTTGTCACCCGTCAGTTCACTCATGGAAGAGGGGTAAGCCGCGTATCATTTGTTTCACCTGAAATGCTTATGTCCATGCTTGGAACTCCTGTCGGCGGTGCCGGTCCACTTTCGGTGCTCAACGATATGGAAGGCAAGGTGGAGATGGTGCTCGACCGCGAACTGGACGACTATGATATGGTTGCGATTCCGGTGGTGTCGCCCGATATGTACATTGCTGTGAAAATGTCGGATATCAGGGATAAATTCCTACCGTCGGCGCATCATGAGCCGGTTATAATTGATATGATAGAAGAATGAGAGGGCTGCTTGCACTGCTTACGGCTATCACATTAGGAATCGGTCGGGTATATGGAGAGATGCCTGTCTCCGGCTTCTGGGGCGCTGAAATGCTCGGGAGGTACGAGAACTCCACCGGGACGGTAAAGTGCGTTACAATGCCGTTTCCTGAGCCTACAGCAGGGTATATGGCAGTGGTGGCAGTGCATAACCTTCATGGTGAGCCTGGGAAAAGATATGGTGCAGTGAAGGCATCTGACCGTTCGCCGGAGCAGGGAATATGTCTGACGTCGCTGAATGGAGACACGCTGTCGGTGACTCTTGCCGTGGAAAGGGTCGAGAGTCCGCTTGACTATCAGGACAGGCTGTCTCTGCATGTGAGGATAACGGAAGAGGGTACGACGGTAAGAGATGAAATAGTGCCCCTCACAGGTAAGAAGTTCGCCAATTTCACCGATGAACAGATTCTGCGTGTATCGGCAGTGGGTGGAGAATACAAAGTGGAAATTTCCATGCCTGAGTTCATCACTGTCTGGATGGGAAAAGCGGGAGCTTTCATCATTGATAATGCAGGGATAATACTGTCTCCCGGTTCAGCGGTGGAGGTGCGCGATTTCTCCATGCTTGCTTATGCCGAGGGAAAGCGCGATGTTGCTGTGGCGGACTTGGATTCCTTACGCCAGCAGATACGTTTCTCGCAGGATTTACTGGAAGGGGAATGGATATATTATGACCGTTCTCTTGAAGAGTCTGTGCTTCGAAGCGGTGGCCGTTACCGGCTGTTGGCAGTAAAGGGAAATGACGGGAACTATGATTTCTATTATATATCCGGAGCGGAGAAGAATCCTGATTTCTGGAAACCGGGAATGTTGAAAGCGCGTATGGTGCCTCAATCGGGAGGGCGCTATAGCGTTGAATGGCGTGATGCCGAAGGCTTATGGATGAAAAAAGGGCTTGTAGGCGCCTTGGAAGATGCCTCGACTTTTTCTATTGTGTTTCCCTATCAGCAGGCGAGTAATATGCGCTTTGTAAGGGAATAAAACTGATGAAAGCGTTTTATTCAAGCGCTCGCTAATTGTTTTCAAAATAGAAAAGAGGCTGTGCCATTTTTTGACACAGCCTCGTATTATTACCTCGTACTATTACTTTGAATTCATCTGCACTGCTTGCGTGGGAGGTAGCTCGTTGTTGCGGCGCTCCAGGGTAGTAATCACTTTGTCGGCAAGCTCGCTGAAGGCGGTTCCGATAGGTGTGGTGGCGTTGAGGGCTGCTTCTAACTCCTTTGTGCTGTCGATTGCAGCCGGACAGCCATTGTCGCCGGCATAACATACGTCGGCTACGAGCGGAATCTGACCAAGCAACTCTATGCCTGTGTCCTGGCATAGCCGTTCGCCGCCTCCTTGTCCGAAGATATAATATCTCTCGTCGGGGTGCGGTTCCGGAGTGAACCATGCCATATTTTCTACAAGGCCCAATACCGGTACGGCGATGCGAGGGTCGCGGAACATCTCGATTCCTTTCCTGGCGTCGGCGAGAGCCACTTCCTGCGGTGTGCTTACAATCACCGCTCCTGTGATGCCGAGAGTCTGGACCAGAGTAAGATGTATGTCGGAGGTGCCGGGAGGCATGTCGATGAGGAAATAATCAAGTTCACCCCAGTTAGCTTCCGAGATGAGCTGCTTGAGGGCATTGGATGCCATGCCGCCGCGCCATAGAACAGGGCTGTTGGCATCCACCATGAGGCCGATGCTAAGCAGCTTGACTCCATATTTCTCAACAGGTACTATCTTGTCTGTGCCGTCAATGTTCTCGATATAGACCGGAGAGCCTTCTATTCCGAACATCTTGGGTACGGAAGGGCCAAAGATGTCAGCATCGAGCAGACCTACCTTATAACCTTTAGCGGCCAGAGCCACGGCGAGGTTGCTTGCAACGGTGGATTTGCCTACTCCACCTTTTCCGGAGGAGACGCCCACAATGTTCTTTACTCCGGGCAGAAGCTGTGCCTTGGGCTGTTGCGGCTTAGCGTAGCGGATGCCTATGTTGCCTTTTATGTCGATGCCGGGGATTGCGCGTTCCAAAGCCGCTTCCGAAGCTCTTATCACGCTCTTGGCGAACGGGTCCGGTTCCTTCGGGAAAATAAGGGTGAAACTTACTTTGTTGCCGTCGATGCGGATATCGTCGGCTATCATTGCATTCTCTTCAAGCGATTTGCCGTTGCCGGGATAGTGGATATCCTTAAGGGCTTCGGTGATGAGTGCAGGGTATATTGCCATTGTTTCTATTTATAGAATAAGGCTTATAAGCCTTATAAACTGGTATTGACTTTGGGTTCGGGAAAGCAGACACCTCTTGCAACCGAGTGATAGTCGTCGCGGGTTATGTTGTCCTCTTCCGGGTCTGAGATGTCACCTTTCGCCGGGAGCCGGAAACTGATAAGCTTTATCTTCTTTCCACGGGCTAGCCATTGCTGTTCATAGAATGTCTGGATTGCTGTAGCGGCATCCTTACGGCCACTGGCATAAAGGTCATCGCTGTTGAACAGTTCCGGGAGGTTGTTCTCCCTCACAAGGCGTGAGGCAAACTCATACAGGAAAGGAGAGTCGGTTTTCAGATGTACCATTCCGCCGGGTTTCAGCACTTTGCGGTATAGTTGCAGGAATCGTGCCGAGACAAGCCTCTTGCGTGTCTTCTGCATCTGTGGGTCGGGGAAGGTAATCCATATCTCATCCACTTCGCCGGGAGCGAAGAACCGGTCGAGCAACTCTATTCCGGTACGCACGAACGCCACGTTGCCCATACCAGCTTCCGTGGCAGTCTTCGCACCCCGCCAGATGCGGGCACCCTTGATGTCGATGCCGATATAGTTCTTGCCGCTCTCTTCGCGGGCGAGTCCTACTGTATATTCACCTTTTCCGCAGCCGAGTTCAACCACAACCGGATTGCTGTTGCCGAAGAACTCGTGCCATTTTCCTCTTAAAGGAAATCCGCCGCTTGCCTCCAGTGCCGCGAAAGGATACTGGAAGACGCAGTCGAACCCCTTCATCTCTTCAAACTTGCGCAGTTTGTTCTTTCCCATGTAATCTGATTCCGGGAACCTTAAGGTTCCTCAAATTCAAAAAATATAGGTTCTCTTTTATTTATTTCTCTTTTATTTATGTTGTATGAAAACTTTCCGTCAGGACAGTTCCGTCATTTGCGGAGCTTGAACGTAGCAGTTCCGGTAGTTGTGGAAGCTCTTACTATTATCACCCCGTTCTCTACTCCGGAAACATCAAGAGTAACGCTTTCTGAACGCGGAGAGGAAGCTATCAGCAGACTTCCGTTGGCGCTGTAGACCGCCACCGAGGCAAGCGTTTCGTCGGCACTGACGGTGAGTGTATTCTCCTGCAGCGAGCAGACTATGCCATTGCCGTTCTCTATCTCGGCCACGGCATCGACATCCTGCGGAACAACCATGAAACGACCCCATTCCTGATGGTTTATCCATGCGTTCTCGCAGCCACGTTTCACAAAGAGCTTGGTCTTGTCTATGTTAGCGACACCGTCGAAGGCTCCGGTAGCCGTTTCAGGCACATTGCCATCGGCCTGGAACACGCACACTGACTGGAGGTTTGTCATGCCATCGAGGACATGAGTGCCCACCTTCTGCAGATTATTGTTGAAGAAAAGGTTGCGTGTGCCGTTACCTGCGAAGGCATAGTCGCCGAGGTTACGTATGACAATGCACTCGGAAGAGTCTATTGCCAGACTCGGAGTAACCGCTAAGGAGAGCGACGGGAAGTCGTATTGACCACTAATCTTCGTCAGGGCATTGTTGCAGAACAGCGCTCCGGCACCTAACTGCGGGTTTCCGGAAGCATTATATTCCTTTAATGCCGGCATGCTGCTGAGGGCATATTCTCCGATGCTGTTTACCTGTTCCGGCACGTTGAACGCTGTCATTCCGCTTCCGAGAAAGCTCTCGGCACCAAGCGCTGTCGTACCTTGCGGGAAAGTTACAGTATGCAGTGCCGTGCAGCCACGGAACGTTTTGGCGGGAAGGGTGGCGAGCTTTGCACTGCCTAAATCAGCTTTGTCCAGCATGGCGCAGTTGGCGAACACTCCTTCTCCGAAAAGCGTAATCCCTGAAGGCAGCTTCACCGTGGCGAGGCGGGTATTGTAGAATGCCCAGTCGTCGATTCGCTCCAGCGCGGTTCCCATGGTCAGCTCTTTAAGCTGCGACGAGGCAAAAGCTCCTTCTCCTATCCGTTTAAGGGTTTCCGGAAGCTTCACTGTCTCTATCTTAGCCAGTGTAAACACATAGGGAGGTAAGGCGTCAGCCTCGAAATGGCGGCGGTTCAGAATCACCGCATCGCGGCTCTTAAGCTCAACAATTTTCAGTCCGCTCATGTCGATTGACTTCAACGCCGGCATTCCCGCCATGAAAGCGAGGTCACGGGCATCTCCTTCGCCGCTGACGACAAGTGTGGCGATTGTGTCGGAGCGTCCTTCCAAGGCAGCATTCAGGCCACCGGGAGTAATCTGTATTGTCTCGCCCCTCGCGGTAAGTATCCCTGCCATGGCAAGGATTGCAAGAATTATCTTTTTCATAATCGGGAGCAAGTTTTATTTCACTACAAGAATCCTGGCCACGTTAGCCTCGGAGGCGTTTTCTCCGCTACGGCTTGTGAAGACGAAGTAAACACCCGAGTTTACCTTGGCGCCATAGATATTGGTTCCGTCCCAGCGTGCCACTCCGGAATATGGGCTGCCGAGTTCCTTGACGATGTTGCCTTCGGAGTCGGTGATTTTGACGAGTGTATTGTCCATCAGCCCTTCAATGGTGATGTAGCCGACATAGTCGGGACGCACAGGGTTGGGGTAGACCTTTACATTGTCGAATCCTTGTCCCGATGAAGAGCCGGGAACGAAGTATTCTGCCAGACCTTCCATTGTACCTACCATCATGGAGTTGTTGGCGGGGTTGTAAAGGGTCATGAACACATCGTTGGAAGGGAGATATGAGTTCTCGTGGGTGAGCTGACGCATTACATGAGTTCCGTCGGACGATGTCTGCACCAGACCTGCACCGAGTGTCGCGAACCACTTGTTTCCGTTGCCGTCGGAGGCGATGGCGCGGATGTCGACGCCGTCAAGCAGGTAGTCGGCGAGATTGGTGCCGTCGTTGCGGGCTACTTTGATTCTCCTTGCCTGAGTGGGATTCTCGAACATTTTTGACGGCTGACATGTGAACACACCGTTGCTGGTGGCAACCCAAAGAGTGCCGGTCTCCTCGTCTTCCCACATATTATAGATATATTCCTGCGAAATCGCCGCTCCGTCCTGATTTATCAGGTTCTCGATGTTTACCCAGCGGTCATCGGACGTATCCTCTAAGGTGCCTTTGTGGTCGTAGATTACAAAAGATGCCTTGGTGTTGGCGTGGCTGGTGATTACGAGGTTGCGGTTGGAATAAGCCCCTGTATCTGACAAATATACTATGACATTTACAGATAACTACAACTGGG
>CAJMDR010000122.1 GCA_905212215.1 uncultured Porphyromonadaceae bacterium | reverse complement strand
TGCACTTTCCAATGCAGCCGCTCATTTTTTATAGTATCGTACTATTCCGGTTCCTCAGAAGAGGGGGAACCAGGACTGGGTGATGACGTATTTGTTGCGGAAGGTATTGTTGTCCATGCAGAACATGAGGATTCCCTGAATGAGCACCAGAATCGACCAAATGCCACAGGTTACGGCACACAACAGAATCGTCAGCAGCCCTGCGCCTACTTTACCGAGGTAGAAGTATTGCACCCCCAAGGTACCTACGAGAATCGCCAGTAATGCGGTCACACCTCGGCTCTTTCCTTCGGGACCGGCGGCGAAGGCATCGTCGTTAAGCCATTGTTGCGACGGGTGTCCGTTGCCATACTGCCTGTAATTGCCGTTGGGGTTGTGCGGATTATAGGTATTATTGGAACCGTAAGCATTGTTGACGTAAGTTCCGCAACGCTGACACTGGGTCTGCGAAGGATAGAGAGGAGCGCCGCAGCGCGGACATTGGTTCTGGACTTGCATTTTTTGTTTCAGTTGTGTGTGTGGGATTATTGGTAATGTGGATTATGCGCCACCACTTTGAAGGAATAGGTGGTACCTTTTGAGGCATTCCTGAACGAGCCTTTGAAAAGTATGTTCTGAACACCGGAAAGGGTACCGGTCCAGTGTTCCGTAGGACGGCTTTCTCCATATTTCTGAGCTTCGAGGGTCACCTTGCCTGTATCGTCCACATCACCGTTAAGGTTGATGAAGGTGGAAGGCACATCTCCTTCCTTTCGCAGTGTGCTGTCATACCAGTAACAGCCGGTAATCTGTCCGTCGGGCTTCACCGTCATGTCTATGCCTATGGTGAACTTGCCGTTGATCTTTCCATGGAAGGTATAAGACCCGGCAAGTGACTCTCTCATGCCCTCAATAGGAACGTTACTGGCTGTATTCTGGTTCTGCGAGGGTGCCGGCTCCTCCATTTTAGGTTGCTCGCTGAAGGAAGGCATTGACGTTGGTTGTGGTTCAGCCGCTTCCGCCGAACCAATTCCCTGCCCGGTCATGGCTATGTCATCGGTCTCTTCAACAAGCTCCACTTCATCGGCGCTTTTCTTGTCCTCCCGGTTGAAGTGAATCACAGCCCACGTGATGCAACAGGCTATTCCGGCCACAAGCACACATATAATTATGAGCATTGTCAGCGATACCTGTCCGTCCTTTTCATCCTTGCCCTTGTCATGGTCTTCGGGCTGCGTGGGCATCGGCACGGTCTGTCTCGGCGAGGCTACGGTAGTGGAACTGCGTATGATTGCCGGAAGAGAGTCCTCCTCTTCTGCGGCTTTATAGAGCACGGAGTTCGTTTCCCTGTCATCGACGGGAACAACAGGATAAATTACTTCTCCGCAGAATTCGCATATATTTGCACCCGGCATGAGCATTTCTCCGCAACGCGGACAAATCACTCCCTGCCCATGGGTGGTAGTCTTGTTATCGGGGATGTGCTTCACTATGGCCTGAGTGACCTTGGTGTCATGTACCACGCTGTTCCCCCCATCCACGGACATAGTCGATGGCCCTATGGGAGTGTGGCAGTTCGGACACTCATGCTCTTTGCCGCTCAGCGGATTCCCGCATATTTTGCAGTGATAAGACATCGTTCTGGTTAGTTCATCGCATGGTTGACGAAGAATTTCTCCGTTTCCATAACTTTGCAAGTTGCAAATTTAGTCATAATTCCGTTCGGTCAAAACAGCAACCAGTACATTAACATTCCTTAACAACGCATCCCCGTGTTTTATTCTCTGAAATACAGGCGTTTTACTCTCGGTGAGATGCTGGTAAGTATCTCGTAGGGAATCGTATCGAGAACCGCCGCAAGCCTGTCTATGTCCTGCTGGGTGACGAAAATCTCGACCTCGTCACCTACCGCACACTCTATACCGGTGACATCGACCATGCACTGATCCATGCATACATTCCCTATTGTAGGAGCCTCCTTGTCTCTTATCCTGACTTTTATGGCGCCCCTGCCGAAGTGCCGGTTGAAGCCGTCGGCATATCCTATGGGCAATGTGGCTATCACTGAAGGCTTGTCCAACAGTCCCATACGGCCATATCCCACCGCCTCGCCAGCCTCATAGTTGTGGAGCGCTATAACCATGGTACGCAGCCTGGCAACGGGTTCGAGTCTGTTATCCACAGGACTCGGAAGAGTATTCACGCCATAAAGACCGATTCCTAATCTGGCCATGTCAAAGCCATATTGCGGGAAGCGGACGATGCCGGCGGAATTGAGTATGTGCCGCAGGAAGGTATGTCTTAATTTCCTCTCCATATAGCCGGTAAGTTTTTCAAATGTGTGTATCTGTGCCAACGTGTAGCTGTCCATGTCAAGACAATCCGCCGTGGCGAGATGCGAGAACACACTCGCGGCACGAACCCTGTCCTGACGCACCAAGGCAGCGCACATAGCCTCTATCTCTTCAGGCTGAAACCCTGTGCGATGCATGCCGGTATCAAGCTTTATATGCACCGGGTAGCCGGAAACTCCGTTGTTCTGCGCCGCCTCTATAACCTCGCGCAACATGGCGGGAGAGTAGATTTCCGGCTCCAGACGGTTGGCGAACATCGCACGATAGTTTACGGCCTTGGGATTCATTACCATTATCGGCATGGTTATGCCTTTACGCCGCAGCTCCACCCCTTCGTCGAGCACTGCCACCGCCAGATAATCGGCTCCTGCGTCCTGCAAGGTACTCGCCACTTCGTAGCTGCCCATACCGTAAGCCGATGCCTTCACCATGGCTGTGATACGTGTACCCTCGGGCAAACGGCGCTTATAGGAGGCATAGTTTCGGGCCAAGGCGCCGAGATTGACTTCCAGCACCGTTTCATGGCTATGGGCCGCAAGCATCTCAGCCATGCTCTCCAGACCGTCGCCGGGGGTGCCCTTTATCATTACGAACTCCGTTGAGAAGTCTGCCGCAGACAAGGCGGCAGTCATTTCCGCCGGAGTGACGAAAGTCTGTGCCATAGTACCGAAAAGTGCGGCATGACGCTTCATCTCTCTTCCAACAGCTATGAGCCTCTCCACACCGCTCTGACGAAGCATTTCCGGCAGACGACGGTAATCCTCCTCGCTCCCTTCCTTCAGATCGCTCATAACCATGGTAAGACGCTGGTCTCGTCCCGAATGTCGGCGCATAAAGTCCAAGGCACCAGGTAACGACGAAATATCGGACGCATAGCCGTCCAACGCTACCGTGCAGCCGTTCATGCCTTCCATTACGTCAAGGCGTGTGCAGACGGGCTTAAAAAAGCCGGGAACACGTTTCAATGCCTCGGCATCATAGCCAAGAGCCAATAACGTAGCAATCACCGCAAAGGCATCCTCTACTTCGTTCTTGTCAGTGAACGGGATTGCATAGTCATCTGTGTTTCCGCCATGAACCAACGTCACATGCGTGGAGATGCCGTCGGAGTTTTCTTCCTTTATATATAATGGTGCGGAAACATCGTTGCGGCTCCAGAAGAACTGATTCCCGGAGGCTACTTTTTCTATTGCTTCCGCCAATGGTCTGTTGTCGGCATTATAGACTACAATGTCAGCATCGGCTCCCATCAGGGCTTTCTCTTCCGCTTTCTGCTGAAGTGTGTCGAAACCGGCGGAATGGGTGTCAGCATCCAGGCCGGTAAAAACTGCCACTTTAGGTTTCACCATCTCAGCAAGCCTCCGCATCTCCCCTTTTTCGGAAATGCCTGTCTCAATTACGGCATAGTCGGCATCAGCTGTAATATTCCACAACGACAACGGCACTCCTGTCTGTGAGTTGAAGCTGCGTGGGGAACGCGACACCACAGGATATGTGCCATCTTCCTTGCTCAATTTGCTCAATGCCGTAGAAAGCCATTCCTTAACCACGGTCTTGCCACGGCTGCCGCTTACAGCTATCATGGTACCGTGGAAACCGCTCTCCGGCCTGCCTGCCGCCTGTAATGCCGTTAATGTATCCGGGACTTTCAGGAAAACCGCCTCCGGCATGTGTGCTACATTCTCCGGCAATCGTTCGACGACAAAATAACGCACACCATTATTATACAAGCTACCGAGGTAGAAGTGACCGTCGCCGGTACGGGTATGCAGAGCAAAGAAAAGGGTGTCATTTGGGTCGGTGAGTTGTCGGGAGTCGGTAAGTAAAGAGCTTACCTCCCGATCCTGTGCCGATGCCGGTATTGCGGCTCCAATGCGTAATGCTATCTCGCCAAGGGTTGCTGACATAATTATCTCTTTAGTCTAAAGCCTCTTCAGACTACAAAATTACTAAAAACCATACTCATAATCAAATTAGTGGACGAGTGCATGAGTGGAGGAGGAGTGGAGTGAATGAGTGGGTGTCGCTTTTGTTTCTGTGCCGATGGCTTGCCGTCGGTGGGTATCAGTCTCATCCACTCATCAACTCAATTACTCAAAAACATAGTTAATTAATAAATTCTTTTAACACTTTAAACTTCCAAGTGTTAAATCTATATTAAATCCATGATTTTTTTACCCCCAAAGTATTGACAACGGAGATTTTGTAGTTAACTTTGCAGCGGTTTTCAACGCAACAAATTGTTTTATTATTAAAGTCAAGAAAAAAATGAAGAAAGTAGCACTTTCACTCGCAGTTCTGTTCGCAGCAGCACTCGTTTCCTGCGGCAACAAAGAGAACAAAGAAGAAGCAGCAGCTGTTGATAGCGCAGCTATGACCGAGACCGTTGACAGCGCAGCTATGGCTGTTGACACCACAGCTCAGGCAGCTCCCGCTGACAGCGCAGCAGCTCCCACCGAGACTGTTGACACCGCTGCCAACAAGTAATCTGAAATCACAGATCACCTGATACTGGCGCGTCTCCTATGGAGTCGCGCCAGCTCTTTTTACGAACATTAACCTCTTTAATCTAATCATCCTCCCTGCTTTCAAAAAAGCCTGACCTTGGGGGTACGTTCCTTAAAGTTCCTCGACCAGCCATTCCCGGGCAACATGATAATTTAAGGAACTGGGTATCAACACTTCCGCTTTCTTCCGTGTTATAACATAAATAAAGTGAGCGCCCTTCAGAACTCTCTCCCTGTCGGAAACCCTTAAACATAACAACTGCTATGAAATCACTAAGTAAAAATCTCAAAAGACTCTGGTGGATTCCCCTCATCACCGGCATCATCTGCCTCGGACTCGGAATCTGGGAGATGCTTGTCCCCCAGGAAGCAATCCCTGTACTCGCCATCGTCTTCGCAGCATGTATGCTGCTGGCCGGCGTCCTTAACATCATCCTCGGTTGCGCCACACGTAACGCTTCTCCCGTATGGGGATGGAGCCTCGCACTCGGAATCATAGAAATTATCGGCGGCGTATGGATGCTAACACTCCCGTTACCGGAAATGACTGTTGCCTTCATCCTCATTGTAGGATTCATGGTGATAGTAGGTTCCATCAACGCCGTAGTGGAATCCTTCGCTCTGGCCGCCAACAACGGATGGTGGGTAGCATGGTCCGTTCTGTTGCTTATCGCCTCGATAGTTTTGATCATTATCATGTTCTCCAACCCCTTGGCATACGGTGTAGCTACCTGGATATGCCTCGGATGCGCGCTGATATGCTTCGGCACATACCGCATCGGCCTCAGCATCACACTGAAGAAATTCACCAACGACATCAGTTCAGACGTCGACCTGATAATTTAACCGTTTTAATTCCCAGTCTCTAATCTTGATAAGCGACAGCCGCTTTGCGCCACGCATCCGGCTGTCGCTGCTTTTCCATCCGCCATGCCAGTATCCGTTCCCGCCACATCGCCCGCACCACGACATTACGCCCTGTTCGTCTGCTTCATAGCAATAATTGGAGCCTTCTCATCGCTGGTGAACGACATGTATCTGCCCACTATCCCCGCCATGATGCGTGAGTTCCATTCCACGCCCTCCATGACACAGATGGGACTTTCCATGGCCATGCTCGGCATGGGAATAGGCTCTATCATCTGGGGATCCCTCTCCGACCATTTCGGCCGCAAACCCATACTCATCATATCTCTGATTATCTTCGCCGTCTCCACCGGAGTTGCGATGCTTTCACCAAGTATGCTGATCTTCATTCTCATAAGGTTAGTACAAGGCTTCGGCGCCGGGGGTGCCATGGTGCTCTCCACCTCCATTCCTGCCGATGTCTATGCCGGAAGACAGTTAGGCAAGCTCATGGGCATTGTAGGAGCCATAAACGGCATAGCGCCCGCGGCAGGACCGCTCGTCGGCGGATTCCTCGCCGATTCGGTGGGCTGGAGAGGCATTTTCATGGTTCTCCTGGCCATTGGAATACTGATGCTCTTCTGGACCTCGCGGACAAGAGAAACACTTTCTCCACAACGGCGTATGGCAACTCCTAAGTTCAAGGCATACGTCATCGCCTATAAGAAACTGTTATTGAACCTCCGTTTCATGCTCTATGTATTGCTGAAAGCCCTCGCCATAGCGTCGCTTTACGCATACATCTCCTCCGGACCGTTCA
>CAJMDR010000121.1 GCA_905212215.1 uncultured Porphyromonadaceae bacterium | reverse complement strand
GTTTGCGCCCTGCATTCTCAAGAACAGAATCAACCACGGAATCTGCAACGGCCGCAACCTGGATAGGGTTTCTGGCCTGACAGATAATGAAAGTATGTGCCGGTGCTGTCTCTATTCCCGAAAGGTCTATGACACGGATGCCGCTCCCTTTCTTGTCATGGATGGCTTCCGCTACTATTTCTTTTATGTCTGTTGCTGAGTGTTGAATCATTAAGTCTGAAAAAGTATATGAAACAACTTCATTGTTTCTCATTTCAGCATCATCCCATGTATTATAAGACTCTGCCTTTATTATCTAACACCCCAACCGCTGAAAAGTTATTTCAACACGTATTTTAAAGGGGACTTCGTAGTTAAGCCTCTCTCCTTTTTATAGACTCCATAAACACACCAAGCCGCTTCCACCCTATGGATGGAAGCGTGCCTGTTGTATGACATAGAAGTGATTCTCTCCGATATACTTCACACTTCTGCAACTGCATCAGAACGGAAGATCATCCTGCTCGCTGCCGACATTCAAATCAGGCTGTCCAAAGCTTCCGGTCGGGGCAGGCATCGGTTCCGGCTGACCTACATTAGCTGCTCCTTCCGGCTGAACTTTCTCAGCCTTCCAGCCGCTGATGTCGGTGTACCAGCGTCCGTTCCATTCGCGGCTCTGGATGTCGATGTGTACATTTACCATATCGCCTATGTTCAAGGGATTCTGGTCTATGCGGTCGCCGAAGAAGTTGAAACATATCTGCTTCGGATAGTTGTCGGTGGTTTCAAGCACATATTCCTGTTTGCGCCAGGGATTGCCGGCCTTAGAGGTGCCAGACTGCAAGTCAAGCTTCTGTATTATACGGCCTGTTATGATGAGTTCCGCCATGTTTTTCTTGTACTCGTTTTTTTCGTTATTATTGACTGCAAAATTAATGAATTTTCCCCGTTCTCGCAAATCCTGCTCTTTCGTTCATATTCCTTTCATCACACATCACTGCCCCGCCGTGAATTATCATTCTTTATTTTGCCCAATCAAATATATGTTGTAAATTTGTGTTCCAAAACATAATGATGCAACATTTGATTAAGAAAAGTATGCTTCAGCACATCATCGCCCAGGACATGGGTGAAATATGGGGTGTGCTGTCGCGTCAGGAAAAAAGGGAGTTGATCGCCAACTTCCATATTCACACATACAAGAAGAATCAAATAATTTACGCCGAAAAGGATGAGCCGGAATTCATGTGGTGTCTCCTCAAAGGCAAAGTGAAGAAATATAAAAACGGAATCTGCGACAGGATTCAGATTCTGAGGCTGCATCGTCCTGTTCAGTTTTTCGGTTATCGCGCTTACTTCGCTCACGAGAATTACGTGTCATGCGCTGCTGCTTTCGAGCCTTCCGTCATCGGGTCTATTCCCCTCAAGCTCGTCGAACGCCTAATCCGCTCGAACATGGACATTGCAATGTTCTTCATCCACGAACTCAGCAGAAACCTCGGCGGATCCGACACAAAGATTGTAAACCTTACCCAGAAACATATCAGGGGCAGACTGGCCGAAGCACTCCTCTTGCTCCAGGAAAATTACGGTCTGGAAGACGACGAGGCCACACTGAAGATATACATGAGCCGCGAAGATCTGGCGAACCTGTCGAACATGACCACCAGCAACGCCATCCGCACCCTCTCGAATTTCGTCAACGAGAAGCTACTTGTAGTGGATGGAAGACGCATAAAAATCATCAACGAGCCCATGCTCCGGAAGATTTCTAAATTCGGCTGACAAGCTACGGAAGTTTTTTCTATCATCACAAAACTTTCACACATCCCAAACCCGTTTAAAAACAATAACAACAATAGAATCTATCATGAGCAAACCTTATGTTCTCGGCATTGACATAGGCGGCACCAACACCGTCTTCGGCATTGTAGACGCACGCGGCCATGTACTGGCAAGCAGCAGTATCAAGACTGCGAAACATCCGCTCTTCGACGATTATATCGCTGAACTGCACGACGCTATACTCAAACTCCTCGAAGCTAACGAAGCAACCGACAAAATTCAGGGCATAGGCATTGGCGCTCCTAACGCCAACTACTATACCGGAGAAATTGTCGACGCTCCCAACCTTCCATGGTCAGGTACCCTTCCCATCGCTAACAAGGTAAGTGCCGCGTTCGGAGGAATACCTGTTGCCGTAACCAACGATGCCAACGCCGCCGCCCTCGGTGAAATGACATACGGAGCCGCAAGAGGTATGCGGGACTTCATCATGATCACTCTCGGAACAGGTGTCGGCTCAGGTATAGTAATCAACGGTCAGCTTGTCTATGGCCACGACGGTTTCGCCGGTGAGCTGGGACATGTGATACGCAAACCTAACAATGGCAGAATCTGCGGTTGCGGGCGTACAGGCTGCCTCGAGGCCTATTGCTCCGCTACCGGAGTGGCTCGCACGGCAAGAGAGATGCTCGAAATGCGTTCCGACCCATCCACGCTCCGTAGCCTGGAAATAGAGAACATCACATCTAAAGATGTGTATGAGGCTGCCGCAAGTGGAGACAAGCTCGCTAAGGAAATATTCGACTATACCGGAAAGATGTTAGGCGAGGCTTTTGCCGATTTCGTAGCTTTCTCGTCACCTCAGGCAATCATTCTCTTCGGAGGTCTGGCACGTAGCGGTGAGCTGTTGCTAAAACCGCTCCGGGAATCCTTCGAGAAGACTCTCATGCCCATCTTCCGCGGAAAAACCAAAATCATCCTCTCCGAACTCAAGGAAAGCGACGCCGCCGTGCTCGGTGCATCGGCCCTCGGTTGGGAAGCTAAATACCGCGCCGAGACACCGGTACAGCAACCTATGTCGATGATTGAGGTGAAAAACCACGACCACGACGCTATGCTCTGAGTCGTCTCACGACACAAATATTTTTGCCTCACCTCCGCCGGAAAAATTCAACGGCGGAGATGAGGTTTAGATTTGTGCCATCTTAAAAAGCTGACGTTTTTATAGAAACAACAACTTACTGAATGAACATAGGATTTCTTTTTGACCTTGACGGCGTGCTGATTGACAGTGAGAGGGAATATACTCGCATCTGGAACAGCATTGAAGACCGCTTCCCCACCGAAGTGGAGAACTTTTCATACCGTATCAAAGGAACCACCCTCGAAAATATTCTCTCAACCTACTTCAAGGAATCGGACCATACTGCTGTAAAAAAGATGCTTTTCGCCCTCGAACAGCAAATGCAATACGATTACTGCGATGGCGCGGAGTCGTTATTGGATATACTTGATAATAAAGGCATTAAGAAGGCTATTGTCACCAGTTCCAAGCAAGACAAGATGGCACATCTGCGTCAACAGCACCCGGAACTGTGGAACCGGGTGGATACTATTGTCGACGCCGACAGCGTAACCCGCTCAAAACCGGATCCTCAAGGTTATCTCATCGGTGCCGAAAGGATAGGTATTCAACCTGAACATTGTGTAGTGGTGGAAGATTCGCTGCAAGGCATAAGAGCTGGGAAAGCTGCAGGATGCTATGTCGTCGGGCTGACCGGAACTTTCGGACGCGAAGCGTTGGAGGGTGAACCGCATCTGCTGCTCGCCTCGCTGACAGAACTGAATCTTGACGCGGTGATACAGGAAGTAGAAAGAAGGAACTAAGGAGTTAAAGACGATGAGTAACAATATACCCCTTGCGGAGCGGATGAGGCCGCAGAAACTCGACGACTACATAGGACAACGGCATCTCGTGGGTCCCGGAGCCGTGGTGCGCCGGATGATTGAAGGAGGACATGTGGCTTCGTTCATTCTCTGGGGTCCTCCGGGGGTTGGAAAAACCACGCTCGCTAAGCTCATCGCAAATCTGACCGATGCTCCTTTCCACACTCTCAGCGCGGTATCGGCGGGCGTTAAGGAGGTGCGGCAGGTTATAGAACAGTGCAAAGCCGAGAGCAACAGCCTCTTCGGTCATGGCCGCCCTATTCTCTTCATCGATGAAATACACCGGTTCAACAAAGCACAGCAGGACTCTTTGCTCGGTGCCGTGGAACAAGGAATTCTCACTCTCGTTGGAGCCACTACCGAGAATCCCTCGTTTGAAGTCATCCGGCCTCTTCTCAGCAGAGCGCAGGTATATACCCTCAATCCCCTTGACCGAGAAGATCTGGAAACATTGCTGCAAAGGGCGTTGACACAGGATGAACTGCTTGCAAAACGAAAAACGAAGATTGAGGAGACGACCGCCCTTTTCCGATATGCAGGCGGCGATGCCCGAAAGCTGCTAAACATCATCGACCTCATTGACCAGTCTACCCCCCGAAACGCTCCGTTGGTGATAAACGACAAAATTGTCACAGAGCTTCTGCAGACCAATCCCGCCGCCTACGACAAAGGAGGCGAGATGCACTACGACATCATCTCCGCTTTCATCAAATCCATGCGTGGTTCAGATCCCGATGGTGCCGTATATTGGCTTGCAAGGATGGTGGAAGGAGGCGAAGACCCCGAATTCATAGCGAGGAGAATGGCAATACTTGCTGCCGAAGATATAGGTCTTGCTAACCCTAACGCCCTGTTGCTGGCAAACGCCACTTTCGATGCCCTGAAAAAAATCGGATGGCCCGAAGGCAGAATCATTCTTTCTGAATGTGCCATCTATCTCGCAACCTCTGCAAAATCCAACTCCGCATATATGGCAATCGCTGCGGCACAGCAGGAAGTACGCGATTCCGGAAACCTCCCGGTACCATTGCATCTGCGCAATGCACCTACAAAACTCATGAAACAGCTCGGTTACGGCGAAGGATACAAATATGCCCACGACTATGCAGGAAACACCGTAGCACAGCAATATCTACCATCTGAAATCGACGGCAAACGCTTCTGGAAACCCGGAGCGAACCCCGCTGAACAGAAAATGGCGGCCCATATCCGCCCCAAAGAATAGAGCTTACATTTTCAATACCTCTCTCCCTCTCATCCACCCATCAACGCATCAACTCATCAACTCATCAACTCACACTTGCGTAATCCGAAATTTCTTTGTACCTTTGCATCGTCATTGAACATGACATCCGTGTGATGGGAAAATTGTCTCCTGTCAGACTTTTTTTGAGTAACACAAACCACCAGAACTACAAATGAAGACATTCGCACTCAACGCCGAACCCCGCAAGGAACTCGGCAAGAAGAGCACCAAAGCTCTGCGTAAACAGAACCTCATCCCCTGCGTCCTCAACGGAGGCAAGATTGTTGAACTCCCCTACAATGAACCGCTGCGTGAAGGCGAGAAGCTCGTGGAGATTGCAAACAACCGCGGCCTCATCACTACCGACATCGTTGTTAAAAACGAGGATGTACGCAAGCTCATCTACACACCCGAGATTTTCGAAATCGACCTCACTCTCAACGGCGAGACCCGCAAGGCTGTGCTGAAAGACGCCCAGTTCCAGCCCGTAAAAGACACCATCCTGCACCTTGACTTCCTGGAGGTTTTCCCCGGCAAGCCCATCGTTATGGAAGTGCCCGTTCAGGTAGAAGGCCACGCCGAAGGTGTGAAAGCCGGTGGCAAGCTCACTCTCAGCATGCGTAAGCTCAAAGTGAAAGCCGAATACACCGCAATTCCCGAAAAACTCATCATCAACGTCGACAAACTCGGCCTCGGCCAGTCGTTGGCAGTGGGCGACCTCCACTTCGAGGGCCTTGAGCTGATGAACGCCAAGAATGCCGTTGTCTGCGCTGTGCAGCTCACTCGCGCCGCTCGTGGTGCCGCAGCAAAAGCTGAAACCGAGGCTTAATATCCTCGACTTTTTTCTCACAACACGCGGTGTGGAAGGCATGTGCCCTCCCGCACCGCGTGTCTTTTAATTTGCAAATATCCGGAACAGTCGTTAATATTTATCATAGCGAATATGTCCGGTCACTTTATAACTTCATAATCATCATGGGCTGCACGGTATGCAATTTCCTGAAAAAGGTCTTCGGCAAAAAGCATTTGCCGGAATCTGACTCTTTGCCCGTCGCCGACTCCGATATGAAGAAGTTCCTTATTGTCGGGCTGGGTAACATTGGAGCCGAATATGTCGGTACCCGCCATAACATAGGTTTCATGATTGCCGACACTTTAGTGGCGTCAGACCCTCGTGTAGCAACTTTCCAGAGTTGCCGCTACGGTGCCATGGCACGCATGAAGATTAAGAACTGCGAACTGATGGTGCTAAAGCCTTCAACATTCATGAACCTCAGCGGCAATGCCGTGCGATACTGGATGAACCACGAAAAGCTACCTCTGGAGAATCTGCTTGTATTAGTGGACGATCTGGCGCTTCCCTTCGGAACCATCCGTCTGAGGAAAGGAGGCAGTGATGCCGGCCACAACGGTCTTAAGAACATTGCTGCCGAACTCGGTACACAGGCTTACGCACGCCTGCGCTTCGGAATAGGGAACGAATACGCTAAAGGAGCACAGATAGACTATGTTCTGGGACGTTTCCCTGAAGAGGAGCAGAAAGCGCTCCCGCTACGACTGGAGACTGCGGCGGAAGCGGTGAAAGCCTTCTG
>CAJMDR010000120.1 GCA_905212215.1 uncultured Porphyromonadaceae bacterium | reverse complement strand
GCTGCCGATTTTTTCAGACATGAAACTGTCTGAGAAATCTCCGAGCACCCGCCGCAGCGGAGACTGACTGCGCAACCTGCAGTAAGCCAGCGCCGTTATCCGAGTCCATTCCTGAGGGAAAAACTGCTTCAGACGGTCTATGCATTGCTTCTGCTCCGTCAGAATGTAATCGGAAAGCCCGTACTCCTTTACCTCGCCGATGTGAGGTTCGGGAATCTCGGCAGGCTTCCCGCTCTTCAGACATTCTATCTCACGCTCCATGGTCCTTTTGCGCGACTCTTTGAAGATTTGTATTATTAGCAATAATGAGGTCGCAAGCGCATTCAGAGAATCGGGTTGCCTCACGATCTCTTTCTGACATCCAGCCTGCATCTTCATGTTTTTTGAAGTATTCATCAATACCCTGAGAAACGAAAAGGCTCTTGCAATATACATCTAACTTTGGAGAAGGAAGACTTAACTCTACATCAAAGAAACGTTTTAAGTATTCATTCCCATTAATATAGGCAGACCCATAGAATCCCTGAACAGCATATTGAAGTTGCTCGGTGTTAAGTCCAAGGACAAATATGATGTTTGGCACCTCAAATAAGTGCTTTAAGCGTTCTAATAATTTAACCGCAAATTTGGGGTTACATCTATCGAGTTCGTCTATTATAAAGACAACAGGTTTTTCATTCTCTGGATCTGCAACAATCTCCGTCAGTTGTTTCTTAAAATCTTCGAGTAAGTTTTTGCTCTCTCTATAATCTTTGACTGACTCGATTCCTATATCGGTAACTTCATCTACGACTGCATCTAAATCAGTGCCTAAACGATTCTTAATGATTCCTTTAAGGAGTTCTCCTCCAAATCTGAATGCTAAACGTCCCCCTTTTTTTACAAAGTCTTGGAACCCACTCTTTTGCCCAAATTCCTCTGATAGTTCTCCAATAAGAGCGAGCATAGGATCATCGTAATAATCACATTGCCATGCGTTGAAAAAAAGAGTACGATAGTGACTGTCTATGAGATACTGATTCCACATCCTTAGGAAAGTGGTTTTCCCAATACCCCATTCGCCATTGATTGTTATGACAGCACCGGTGTCTGCATACGAATCAATAATTCCGGTAAGCATTTCCCCGAAAGAATGCAAACCAAACAAGTCGTTCTCAAAAGGCTTTTTGGGCTGTACTTCTATTTCAAGTTCTTTACAATTCATATTCGAATCAGTATCTATGTTTTCTCGCGCCTTTCCAAGTGATTGAGAATACTGTCTATATAATACTTGTTGCTATATCAATTTTGAATTTCGAGATAGGTAAGATTATCATCAAACCGGGATGAGACTTCTGCAATCATTGCCTTCATTTTAGAATCTGAACCGATGACCCTTTCAGGCTCAACCTCTTTATGAAGCCCATCAGAACATAGGAATACAATATCCCCGGGTAAATACTTCTGCTTTTCTATCTCCAAGGGTCCCAGATTGTCATCACCCATCATACTTCGCGTAACGACATTTGAATACTTCTCTATATCCTCAGCACGAAGGGTCTTGATTTTGGCCAGTTCGTTTACTATAGAATGATCCTGTGAGCGATATATCTCTTCCCCATTCCGGAAAAGATAGCCTCTCGTATCACCAAGCCAGAGAAAGCGTACCGCTCCATCTTTGATAAGAGAAGCCACAAGGCAACATCCCATAGTTTTTACACCAAGGGCAAATCGCTTGAATGAAAGTGATTCATTGGCATAAATAAAGGATTGTCTGAGTTTCTCATCATCGTCGATATTGTCATGCCAATGGCCTTCAATATATTCCACAATTGCCTCGGCACACACCTGAGCAGCCTCCGCTCCTTTAGCGTAGCCTCCCATACCATCGGCCACAACAAAGATACCGGCTTCATCGCCCATGAGTCTATAGGCGATGAAGTCCTGGTTCTCTTTTCTGCTTCCTTTGGACGAAAATTCAAATATTTTCATTTTACGGCTTGTATTGTATCACCACCGTGCTTTGTAACACGCGGACGAATTTGAATCTTGACAGGACGTGTTGTAAACGTCTTATCTGTAGCTTTAACTGCCCATATATAGGCTTCTCCAGACCCAAGCTGAGCCATCTCTGTAGCCGTAAGGGTATTCAGTGAAGTAATCGACTTCTGCACGTGTTTAACCCACTGTGGAGAGTTGAATCTATGGAGAATGACAACCGAGCTGAGTTCAATAATCTCAGTAGGAAGACTCATCGGGTCCTGACTAGCAATCATAATTGACACTCCCTTATGACGCATTTCTCGGATTGCTGTTGTAATAGACCCGACAAGGTCTTTATTGTTCATGTATTTATGAGCCTCGTCAAAGACGATGAACTTATTAAAACGCTTGCCTTCCACCTCCATCACACTGGAGAAAATATTGAGCATTACAACGAAAAGTCCCAGCGCTTCGTCTTTCTGGATGAACTCGTCTCGGAGGTCAACAATGATTAAACGGCCAGGGCGGAGATGACGTTGTAATTTTTCTCCATCGCGGATATATTCCTCTGCAAATGTTATGCGCATTTCTGCAAGATCTTTCTGAGCTGTAGATAACGAAGAATTGGTTTTTACCCCTCTTCTTATATTTTTCAGTGAAAGGTCGTTTCGGATCGTGCGCATGATTTGTGTAAGAACTCGCAGGTATGCCGAGTCATTTCCCATGGCCCCCAAAAGGAACATCCAGTCCTTAACCTGTAGTTCGGACGAATCAAAGGCTATCGGGTAGACTTCAATGCCGGGATATTCGGTTTTGCGCTGCTCAACTTTACTTTCCGGTGTAAGCAGAATCACGTCATCGACTGAGTCAGCGACCGCTCCGTATTGTTCCTTAAGACGAGCGAGTTGCGACTGCTCGTCATTGGGATAGATCATAGAGGTAAACTCTGGAGCGTAATCCATACTGTCGCTGTAATGGAATATCACGCTTGCCAATGGTGCTTGCAGTTTATTCACGTTACTGAATTGTTTCAGTACCATCTCTGTTACTGAACCTATGGTATAACTCTTGCCGGCACCCTGTACTCCGAACAGGCTGAATGTATTGCATCCGTCAAGATCTATTCCTACAAGGCGATTGCTATTCAGCATTTTTCCAAGTATTCCAAACTGAGCGGAAGGCTCATTCTTTCCAAGGAGGATATCACAGCGAGGAGTTGTATAGGTGACATCGACATCCGGGGTGATAGGACTGGGGATTGGTTGTACAGCAGGGACATCCGTATCCGCGTCTTCTTCCGGCTTGGTCACCGGGTTCACAGTCTTATTGTTGGAATCCTTGGATTCAACCTCAGGATTTTCGACGTGAACTTCTGCCGTCTCGACATTATTTGTCGAAATGGGTTCAACCGCTTTTGATTGCTCGACTTCAACGGAAACAGGAGTCTCCACTGGCTCGTCCTCCTTAGGATTGGAGATAATTGCATTCTTCATTGCCTCTTGACGGCGACGAGTTACGATTCTCTCCTTTCTGTCCGGCTCAAAGAAGCTCATGAAGTCACGTTCAACCTCAGATTCGTTCAATCGGCTTGTTTCAAGCGCATGGACATCGTCAGAAAGAATGTCTTGAATCACATTCTTTCCCATCGAATAGAATTGTGTATCTCCCCAAGAATCCTTTATCTGTTTTTCCTCCTGAGAGAAGTTGTATATTAGTCCGAGTTTCTTGAAACGTATGTTATAGTCATTGCCAAGGTCGGCGAGGAACCTACGGTATTCATAGGCGATTTCTGTGTCAAGGACATGATATCGGTCAGCTCTGCTCGCATAGAAAGCAAGAAGGTTGGAAAGTTCAAGAGTCTTCAGTTCTCTATCAAGACGATCTTCGGTTGCAGTTCCCACCTCAAAATGCGTCTTCAAAGCAAGAATTGTGTTCTCTATCTGTCTCTGCATCTTCTCCTGGAGCTCTTCGGCTTCTGTTTCCGAAAGATGCTTGCGACATTTTATCTCAACGACAGTGAAGATAATCTCTTTATTCTCAGTGTCGATATTTACCAACAGTGTGTCGGCTCGTTCTTTGCTTTCCGAAGCAAGGTCCTCGAAAAGTTCCTTATGCAAGTCAATGGGGATCAGGAAAGCTTCCGTCATAAGACCTTTCTTGGCAAGGAATCTCTTTGTCAGTGTGGTGCCAAGCACCTCAAACGCTTTGTTTTGTGTGGTATTCACCTGCATGACAAGCGAGCTGCTGATAGTACGGACATCTTCGAGAAGGCTCTTGAACATATCTCCATCGGCAATATCGACATTGAACTCCCTAAAGAGCGGAGCCATAAGTCCCATAACCTCGCTGGTCGGACGAGTTGTCAGGAATGACGATATACTGCTTCTTTCCTGTCCAGGAATATAATCGAGAAGATATGGTATTTCCTTGCTGTCACGCGATACTGGCAAGTCATAGAACTCTGGTCCCATATTCTTATCAAAAGTCACAACCCAGTCTGAGACTTCATGCACAAAGCTTAGAAGCATTGCATCGGCCTGATTGAGTACAAGGGTGGTTGCGACAACAGAGTGTTCACTTGTCGACGATACTATTCGACCTATCAGCCCTTGAATATTAGCAAACAGCGCTACGGTGTCATTTGCAAATGGCGATACCGGTTCCGGAATTGGGCGGTTTGCATAATATCGGCTCCACACGGTTCCATCAGGGTTACTGTCCTCGCTTACATTACTTTTGAAGACTGTGCCGTTTACAAAGAATGATCGGGCGAGTTCTTCCGGTCTTGCGGTAGCGGTCTTGACCGGGAATGGATTGATAAGGAATGACAGGTGCGCTTGATATTTCTGATAATCCGAAATAAAGTCCGAGATGCTGTTGATTGAGAATCGGAGTTTCGGGAAAAGGCGGTTCTTTGAAGCCTGAGAGAATGTCTCGGCACTATCTGCTACGACGCTTTCCGGATTCAACAATTCGGAAAGAGCCTCGCCGGGAACAATCAACTTATCATCAGCAAACAGCCTAATCTCATAATCATATTCTTCCTGTGCAAAGGATTGCTCAAGCTTAACGAGGGCATCAGCAAAGACGTTGGCATCACCGGCATTAAACAGGTTGATAACCAGTTTGCGGGTGTAAGGATGCGACTTTACATAGTTCTCCAGATGACGTTTAACAAGCGACAGACTCATGTCACTGTCAATCTGTTTCTCCCTGGCAATGTTGAACAATGACGCAAGATAGGATTTGAGCTGACGGAACTCCGATGCTAATAAATCGTCATGATTGACAGTCGGTTGAGCATATAGTCCCCAGCCGAATGTAAGTTCACCGACATACTGGTATATCTCCAATGCCCCCTCAGTAAGGACCAAAGGCGATACTTCCAGAGTAAGTTCACCCAGAAACAGCTTGTCCAGATTGCGATACCACTGTTTCTTAAGATCAGGATTGTCCAAGGTTCTGTTCTCCCAATCCTTATATAGTTCAAAGATGTTTACCATCCAGCCAAGACGCAAAGGGTGAAGCGGACTTATGAGTTTGGCTATGCTCTTGCTTCCATCCGGCATCTCAATGTTAAGCGATACAGTATCGATATTCGGTATCGCAACCATTGTCGCTTCGTCAAAGTTAAGCCCGTTCAGAGAGGTCAACCATTGTGTAAAATCATTGATATATTCTTTGACTTTGCTGGCGTGTTCGTATACTGCGAATGTATTTACTACTCCTGACTCCGAAGCAGCAGAATCCTGAATGAGCTGAAAAAGTTCCTTTCGCTTATTGATGAGCTCAGCGGGTATTTCTACCGAAGAAGGCAAAGCCTCAAAATGCCAGTCCTGGAGCTTGGTATCAGTCGGATTACCACTGATTTCAGCATTTACATGACCCAGTTCTCCGGAATGCTTGTAAAATGCGCGTTCCAGTTCAAGCAATTTTTTAGGCATCTGAATGGTATATGCGTAAGCAGACCCGAAATCGAAAGAGAATACGTTATTCAACGACCCCTCTTTCCATTCAGTGTCCTTTACTTCCGGCACAGCAACATCCCCACCTTTCCGAAGTTGCTCGATTGAATAGTGGAAGAATGCCTGGAGCAGGTTGTCTGGATGAGTTCTCTTCTGACGCTCCAGATCGTCATCTGTTGTATCAGTGTCATCGCCTTGCTCGACTCTGATATTAAATACGTTGGTTTCATTGGCTCTTAGAACGGTATGTTCCTGCTGGAACTGTTCTCGTGTCAGTGTCTCATCAGCCTCATGTGCCTCCTGCCACTTCTCTTCGATATTCTCGTACTTAAACGGATTATCCGTATCAAGCACCAGAGAATCCTCGTCAAGCACGTGAACACGAAAGAAGTATTCGCCGTTGTCAAATGAATCTCCGGGTATGGGAACCGTGATTGTCTTGCTCGCTCCGGTGGTTGCTGGGAGTTTGCCCTTTTTCAAGACACCGAAATTTATCATTCCCTCCAGTTTGACAAGTTCAATCTGAAAGGAACGTATTTTGGAACATTCCTTCGGAGCCGGATTGAAGTTCATCCTAACCTTTACCTTTGAACTTTTACCCGGTGGAATCTGGACAATATAATTACCCTCGACATCCTTGACAAGCTCTT
>CAJMDR010000119.1 GCA_905212215.1 uncultured Porphyromonadaceae bacterium | reverse complement strand
TATTTCAGCGCTTTTCTTGATCGCTACTCTATGGGAAAGGAGATAGTTAATATTGCCGAAGACCCATGGCTGTATGTAGTTATAGCATTGGTGGTAGGTGTGACATGGAGTTTCTTCCATTTCTTCCGCAATTTCAAGTTCATGGACAAAGTGGAAGGTGGTCTGCACCGGGTCGGAGCCGGATTTATGGCATTGTTTCATCTTAAGCAGAAGTGGGCGTTCACATGGCTTACCCTCGCTATATGGGTATGCTATTTCTCCGAGACATACGTCACCTTCCTTGCTTTTCCTTTCACGCACCATGCCTTTTTCACTCCGGAGATGGATTATGGCTTCCTGCCCGGAATAGTGATATTTGTATTCGGTTCCATGTCCATGGCAGTGCCGAGTAACGGAGGGCTCGGTGCCTGGAATATAGCCGTAATGTTCGGGCTGACGCTCTTTGGCATGACGCAGACCCAGGGAGCCGCTTTTGCAATGCTGATGTGGAGCGCACAGGCGGTGATGCTGGTTCTGCTTGGCGTGTTCTGTATAATCTACATCACTGTAACGGACCGCATCATGCGTCGGCACCAGCAGACATCTGAGGCAGTTGCAGGAAGTCAGGAAAAAAATTAAAAAATAAGACCCGCAGTGAACCATATTACCTTAAGCCATGTTATATCAATGAAAAGAGTTTTTCATGGTATTAGATTTTAAGGTTAATTGAGATTGGTTGTCGAGAGACAATCAATTTTTTTTGCGGGTATGAGAAGGGTAAAATGGTGATTTACAGTTATTTGGCTATAACTCAGTGAGTTAGGATGATGGATAATGCGTTGGATTTGGAGGCGGGAATGTTCAATGGTACAAGGAAATGTGTACTTCTGAGGGTGTTTGCTTACACTATGCTTACACCTGAGGTGTTTGTTTTAACTTTGAAGGAGACTGTTTATGGCATCGTTTAAGATTTGCGTGAGGAAACGCAGGAAAGATGGTCTGTGGCCGGTGTATCTGCTGCTGGTGCACAATAGGAAGCCATCGTACATAAAGACCGATTATGTGGTCAACGCAGAAGGCGTGACCAAAGATGGCGAGGTAAGGGACAGCTATGTCCTCAAGCGCTGCATGGAGCTGATAGAGCGCTATGCGGCACGGCTTAACCGTCGTGATATAGAGAACTGGGATTCGCTGCAGATTAAACGGTTCCTGACTGCGGGGCATGATAAGTGTTCGTTCTCTGCTTTCGCGAAATCGTTCATCGACAAGATGGAGCTGGTAGGGAGCGTGAACAATGCTAAGATTTATCATGCTGCCATGAATTCGTTGGAAAAATATCTGTATACGAAGGATATAGGTTTTGAAATGCTTACGCGGGAGAATATCGTTGCCTGGATTAATCATCTGAGCACGACGAGACGTGCGAGGACACTCTACCCAACCTGCATAAGGCTGATTTTCAAGGAGGCGGTGCTGGCATCGCAGGACCCGGGGTCTGTAATCGCTCCTATCACTTACAATCCGTGGAACCGCATTGAAATTCCTGCCTCTGCGGTTCCACGCAAAAGGGCAATTCCGGCTGACTTGTGTCGCCGCTTCTTTGCGTTTGAGGTCCCACTGAAGAGCAAGGGGGCGAAAAAAGCTCAGATTGGCAAGGATGTTGCGATGTTGTCGTTCTGTCTGGCGGCGATAAACACGGTTGACTTATACAAGCTGCGGAAGAGTGACCTGAAGGATGGCGTGCTGTGTTATTGCAGGTCGAAGACTTCATCGCGGCGCAAGGACGGAGCCTACATCGAGATGCGTGTGACTCGGCAGGCTCAGGAATTGATTGAGAAATATAAGTCCGGGAAGGATGATGAACGGCTGCTTTCGTTCGGCAGCACTTATTCGTCGGCTCAGAGTTTTGTCACTTATGTCGATGACGGGATAAGGAGCGTCTGCAAGATGATGGAAATGAACGAGGATGATTATCTGACGTTTTACACGTTCCGTCATACCTGGGCGACGATTGCGAAGAATGATTGCGGGGCGTCGCTGAGTGAGGTGGGATTCGCGATGAACCACATACAGCAGGACAGTGTGACGAGAGGTTATATCAAGCCTGACTTCACTCCGGCCTGGAAGCTGAATGAGAAAGTTGTTGATTTTATCTTTTCTCAGACCTCAGAGAAAAACCAGGTCAAGGAGGAGGAAAAGGAAACGGAAAAGGTTGACATCGGTCTTACTACCGCGACTCTGTTTCGTGTGGCTGTTTTTCATCAGGGGAAATGTCTGCTGAACTATCAGGACATAGGGTGCGGAAGTATCGGGGAGGTAATCGGTGAAGCTAAAGGGCGATTGCCCGATGGTGTGCCCGCAGATGATGTGACTGTCAAGATTGTGAACTGCGACAACGGGAAGGTGCATGTCTATGAGCACCAGAAGGGGAAGAGATTGCAGTCCATGACTGTTTGAGTTTTGTTTTCGCGGGCAAAGGTAATCCGTCCCCTCTTCTCTCGAACTTTATCTTTTGAGTCACGCCGTGGTGGCGCGGCTCTTTCTTTTTTTCGCGCAACTTTTTTTCTTTCTCTTTTCTCTGAGCTAAAAGGGACGAAGCCCAAAAATTCCCCTCGCGTACGCGCGTACGCGTCAACAACGCGACGGCGAGTTTTTCTTTCTTTTCTTTTCTTTTTTTATTTTCTTTTCTTTATAGGGGGTGTGGGGGGAAGCTTTCTTTTCTTTGTTTTTTTTGTTTTGTTTTCTTTCTTTTTATTCGGAAAGAATCGGGATTAATTCGGAAGGAATGGCGATTCCTTCCGAAAGAATGGCGATTCCTTCGGAAAGAATCGGGATTCCTTCGGAAGAAATAGGGATTAATTCGGAAAGAATGGCAATAACTTCGGAATTAATCGGGATTACTTCGGAAGTTATGAGAAAATGAGCCTGTGAGCAAAGGCTATGGATATGCCTGATGTGGTCTAAAAATAGAAAAAAATAGACGGGGAACGGCTATGTGGATAAGCGGCTCATGTGGTTTATGAGGGTCAGCTGTTGTTGTCGGCGGCGAGTTTCCTGAGTCGTTCTTCTATGGTTGTGGTGATGTTTCCCGACAGCGATACCTCGGCGGAGACGGATTGCATCTGTGGTGTGTGGTAGCGCAGCAACTTCTCCTGTATGAAAGCGCGGTCTCTGGGTTCCATCATCATCATGTCGATGTCGAAATCGGAAATGACAAGCGGGTTGCCGTCGGCGTCGGCCAATACTATTTTACTGTATACCTTTCCTTCCTTGTCGCGGAACTCCAGGGTGCGGGGCGTTCCGTCTGTATTTGTCTGAGGTTTAGGCTCAAAGTAGGCTGTGGAATGTTCTCTGAGCTGTTCTTTGAGCGGGCTGGGTCTGTTGGGTGTTCCTTTCTGTCTGCCTCCTGTTTTTCGTCCTTGTGCCATGGTGACTAAAAAGTTAAAGGTTGGGTGCAAAGGTAAGGCCTTAACTTTGCTGCACGAATATAACTTTTTAAAAGCAGAAGCAATGGGCATACTGGGCAGTGCCATAGGAGGAGCGTTGGGTATCGGCGGGACTATTTTCGGCGGTATCAGTGCTTCCAAGGCGATGAAGAAGGTCAAGAGGAATCTTGAGGGACAGATGCGGGAGAACCAGAGTTGGTATGACCGCCGCTATAATGAGGACGCTACGCAGCGGGCAGACGCGCAGCGCATCCTTACCATGACCAACGAGAACATACGGCAGCGCAACCAGGCGGCGGCAGGCACTCAGGCGGTGATGGGCGGCACTGAGGAGAGCGTGGCGGCTGCCAAGGCTGCCAACAACCAGGCTTTGGCAGATGCTACGTCACAGATTGCCATGAACGGTGAACGCCGCAAGGACCAGGTAGAGGCGCAGTACATGAACACCAAGGCTGAGTTGAATGACAAGCTGAACAATCTGGAGATGGGCAAGGCTCAGAATGTGCGTCAGGCGGCCATGGGAGCTGCTCAGGCTGGTGTCGATATGGCGGGTCTGTTTTGATGGCTCCATGGATTAATGAGGGTTTTGTGATTTTGACAATGTAAAGAAGGGGATTCATGAATTTCACTACTGACGAGGGTCACCCAAAGAGCATAATACCGGCAGGAAGCATTGCTCCGGCGATAGATGACGGACTGCAGGGCGCTCCATATACACCTCCCGGATCTGCTTCCGGCACTCCGGCTCCCGGGACAAAGAAGATGACGGGACGCCCGGTTCAGACTGCTGTGATACCTCCGGGTTTTGCTTCGGAAGTGGCGGGTGCTCCTGTAAAGAATATGCAGCCTCAGACTCCTGTCTCGGGCAGTTTCCCTGTGTCCGGTACGGAGAAGTCAGGTGCGGCGCAGCCTGCTACGCAGCAGGAAGATGAGAGGCAGCTATATGACATGCCGCAGGAATCGTCCGATACTGACGAGGAGGATGATGAGCGTGGGTCGTTGACTATTCCTGACGAGTTCAAAGGTAGCAGCTATGATGATGTCATAGAGTATCTGGAGGGGAAGCTGGAGGAGAACCGTCCTCTGACGGAAGAGGAGCTGAGGAAGCTCAGGAAACGTCAGAAGGCGGAAGGAATCGTCAGTGGTATTTCGGATGCGGTGAGGTCGATAGCGAATCTTATAGCCACACATAACTATGCGCCGGATATGACGACTCCTAATGCGAATATGTCGTCACGGGCACAGGCTCGTTTCGACAAGGATAAGGCGGAGCGTCAGGCGCAGGATGATGCTTATTTCAACTATGCGATGAACATAGCCCGGTTACGTGATGCGGACAGAAATCAAGGTTTGCAGATATGGCAACTTGAGCATGGTCTGGAGCGTGAGGCCAAGGAGGATGAATACCGCGAGGCCGCTGAGCTGCGGGCACAGGCGAAAGCAGACCGCGATACTGCAATGGCGGAGTTGCGCATGAAGAAGATGGAGGGTGAGATAAGCTTACAGGAGGCTAAAGCTGAAGAAGCGCGAATAAAAGCGAAATATGCTGGTGACCTGCAACGGTCCATCATCGGTAAGAATAACAGAGCTGGTACCGGTCGTAGTGGTGGCGGCGGAGGCGGTCATAAAGGTGGCGGCGGCAAAAGCGGCGGCAAAGGTGGCAGTAGCACTACATGGTATGCGACTGACGACCAGGGTCAGGTTCACACCTTCGCAGCAAAGAATGGGGCCCATGCCAATAATGTTGCGGGTGGTAGAGGTTGGAATTTGATTTCATCGACCACTACCTTTACCTCCACTACGGGTGTTGGCGGCAAAAGCACAACGACACGCACCACTAAGACCAACATACCGAAGAAAAAGAAGAACAAGTTAGGGTTATAATCATGGCACGAGATAAGGTAGACGAATTATACGATAATCTTAAAGAGGATGGATGGGTAGAAAACAGCAGAGAACACTTCCGGGCGTTTTTCCTTGCTCCGGGGGCGCAGGGTTACAAGAACCGCAAGGCTCTTTACGACAACATGAAGGAGGACGGTTATGTAGACAGTCCGACTTACGAGGAGTTCGCACGCCGTATGGGTATGCATGCGACTCAGCCTAAGCCAACGCAGCCGACACCGCAGTCGAAACCTGCAACCCCAACTCCGCAGGCTAAGCCAGCACCGAATCTGGCAGCGCCGAATCCGGCAGGCACTTATCGTGCGTTCAAGGTGCGCAGGGGCGGCAAGGATATGTTCATTCCGGAGACGGAGGTGAAGGCGGCAGGCGGTCTCTATGGCTGGGTTGCGAAACATCCGGGGGCGCCGTTGCGTGTGTATATGCACAGCAGGGACAATGGCCGCACGTTCACCGGTCATGTGGATTTGTCGGAAGCTCACAACCATTCTGCGAAGGATGGCTACTTCTATACGACGGTGAATATGCGCAACAAAGCCAAGCCGGCAGGTAACAGTGGGAAAGGAATCAGGCCGACAGCTGAACAGGCGGCGCAGTTCCATAACTCTTTGCAACAACAGGTGGCGACAGGCAATGCCCAGTTGCGTCAGCAGACTGACAATGCAGTTAAAGGGATGGATGCCATAAAGAAAGGTAACCGTCCCGATGCAGGGTTAGGCGAGGTGAAAATCAATCCTAAGAATGGTAAGTGGGAGCGGCAATATACCACCGTACAGGGTAAAGAAACCGGCAGTCGTATGGAGCAAAGCCAGCAGAATACCGCTTATAATAATGAGCAGGGACTGTTGGGAGAGTTGCGTCTTGCGTATAAGGAACGCGATGAGCTGAATAGAAGAGCTGCTGAGCGTCTCAGCCATATTGACAACAACTCAGGGCTTGATGATGCTTCTGTCTTGTCCTCGATTTTGTCGAGCGGTGACCCGATGATGGGGGCTATGAGTGCCACGACTTCGAGACAAACTCAGGCACGTCTTGAAGACCCGGAATATCAGCAATACAGAAATGCCCTGAAAGAAATCAACAAGCGCATACAGATACTGGAGAACCGTAGACACGTAAATAATGGAGGCGACCATGGCTTTTGGCGCAGTTTCTGGCAGGAAGTGACTACACCCAATACGTGGCTTAGCGGATACACGGGCTTCCTTGATGCTAATGCAAAACTATCGGTGAATATAAATCCCGGAACTAAATCAGCCCAAAGCATGATGAAGGCAGAGGCGGATGCCGATGAAGCCGAGAATAAGAGGTTGTTTAAAAACGATTGTTAACTGAAGTGAGTTTGCGGAGGGTAAT
>CAJMDR010000118.1 GCA_905212215.1 uncultured Porphyromonadaceae bacterium | reverse complement strand
GGAACCCACAAGGGGTTCATGCGCGTAAGGGGTTTGTTTCCCGTAGGTTTCGGTCTCTGCGCTCCCTCAACCCGCGGTTAAACAAGAAGCAACCCTGACGGGTTGTGGCTCTGATTTTCGCACAACTACTCTCTGTTATTACCTAATCGAATAAAGGATCCAATCTAACTATTCTGAATCAGTCTGTTCGGGGAGCTCTTCATCTTCATAGCTCTGGGGTAGACGTTTGGTAGCTTTGGCGCCCAAAGAACGTAGTTTCTCAGCTCTTGCCAATACGTTTCCACGTCCTGAGGAAAGCTGTTTGCGGGCCTCCTCCCATTGTGCCAATGCGCGGTTGAGGGTCTCGCCGGTTTTCTCGAAGGTGGCACAGAAACCTGCAAGCTTGTCATACAGCCTACCACCCGCCTCGGCAATCTCCAAGGCATTATGGTCCTGGGCATCCTGCCGCCATAGCTGAGCGGCAAGCTGTACCACTGAATAAAGATGCAACGGAGAGACAATTGCCACATGAACTGACGCTGCATATTGCAAAAGCTCCGGATCCATGCGTATGGCGAGCATCAGAGCGCCTTCCAGCGGCATGAACATGAGGGTCTGGTCGCAGGCCCCCTTCAACGATGCCGGATAATTCTTCGCCGCCAACTCCTTGATATGTCTCCTAACCGACTCCGTATGCTTCCGTGCCTGACGGCGACGTTCCTCCTCGTTCTCCGCCGCATTATATGCCACAAAAGCTGTCAGCGACACCTTGCTGTCCACAATGAGCTGTTTTCCCTGCGGAAGATATATCACCACATCGGGACGTTGGAGACCACCTTCCTCATTGCGCAGGATTTTTCCGGTCTCGTCGCGTGTTACCTGCGCCTTGAAGTGAATGTCCGGCTGTAAGCCCGCATGTTCTAATAGAGTGGTAAGTTGCGATTCCCCCCAGTCACCCTGCACCTTGCTGTCTCCTTTCAGGGCGTTGGTAAGTTGTCGAGCCTCATCGCCTATGCTTCGGTTAAGAGCCATCAGTTGCTCTATCTGACCGCTCAGCGACGACCTTGCCGTGTTCTCGCGGTCATAGCTCTCGCGTACTAATTTGCCGAAAGACTCCAAATTCTGTTTCAACGGTTCCACCACAGCTTTCATCTGCATGGAACTCTCATGACGTATGCGGTCTGACTGTTCCACGGCGAGCTGTTGCGACAACGCCTTTACTTCGGCAAGGAGCTGACGGTTCTGCGCCTCGGCCGATTCCCTGGCACTGCGCGATACCATCTCCAATTCCTTGAGATGCTGTTGCTGCATCTGTTGCAGCTCCCTGGTGAGGTTACCTTTCCGGCTGTTGCTGTAGAAAAGCACTCCCGCTACCACCGCCAAGGCAACGAGCAATACTATAACTGTGATTCCAGTGCCCATCGTCAATCCTTATCGGCGTTAAACAGCGGTTTCATGGCGGAGGATACCCACACCCCGTCGGCCTTTACCATTACTATCTTAAGCTTGTATTTCTCAGCCATTTCCGCGCTTTTCCTACTTCCGAGCACCATGCATGCCGTGGCGTATGCATCGGCTTCCATGGCTGTTGGTGCCACGACAGTCACCGACAGCACATCGGTTCGTGCCGGACGCAATGTCTTCGGGTCGAGAGTATGGCCGAAACGGTTGCCGGAGGAATCGGTCTGGAAGTTGCGGTAATCACCTGAGGTGGCTAAACCGCAATCCGTAAGGTCAACCGTGGCAAGGAAATCATGTATTACCGAGTCGCTGACAACAGGCTTGTCAATGGCGATGGTCCATTTGCCGCTTTTGTCGCCTCGCATCTCACCTTGTTCTCCTTTTCCGCCCATACGTATCTCGCCTCCGATTTCAATCATGAAGTCGGTAACACCGTTACGCAGGAACATTTCGGCCACCATGTCGCATCCGAACCCCTTGGCAATTCCGGAAAGATTCAGTTCAACCCTCGGGTCGGATTTCTTTACCTTCACGCCGTCCAGCATCCATTTGTCGAAACCTGTGAAAGCACGAAGCGAATCGAGCTTTGCAGTGTCGGACGTTGCCTCATGACCTTTTCCGAAGCCCCATGCGCGTATCACAGGCCCCAGAGTGGGGTCGAAAGCACCATTGGTATGCTCATAGACCTTCCTGGCGCAGTCGGCTACCTGCATCAGAAAAGCATCGGCACTGTCCGTAAGGTTCGCGTTGATGCGCGAAAGGGTAGAGAGGGAATCGAAAGCATTCACACTCGCACCAACCTTGTTAAGCGTGACGAGAATGCTGTCGCTTAATGATTCCGGGCCACGGTATTTTATATGGTAAGTAGTGTTCCATATCATTCCCAATGTAGCCATATGAAGAGCGGCATGATGAAGTGGCGGCAACTCCCAGCAGAAGTATCGGGAGAAGCAAAAGCCAAAGCATGTTTCGTTTCATGCTGCAAAGCTACGAAAAAACAACGTGTGAACAAAACATTTCGCGTTACTTTTGAGTTATATAATTAATATACTTTTGGCAAGTTGCGCAACAAAGTATGTTTTGAAAGAGCTTGCCGGGGAACGGACCGAATAGAAAAATCAAAATCAACATACAATGAAAGAATCCTATCTTTTTTTAGCACAGGGCTTCGAGGAAGTTGAAGCGTTGACCGCCGTCGACGTTCTGCGTCGTGCCGGTATTCCGGTAAAGACCGTCAGCATCACCGACAGCCTTCAGGTTACAGGAGCAAATGGCATTACAGTAACAGCAGATGTGTTGTTTGCCGACAGCAACTTCGACAACGCACTGTGGCTTATATGCCCCGGAGGGATGCCCGGTTCCGTCAATCTGCATGAATATGAGCCGTTGCAGAAACTGCTGGTAAAACAGGCAACGGAAAAACGCGGCATCGCCGCCATTTGCGCCGCTCCCGCCTTGGTGCTGGCACCATTAGGTCTTCTGAGAGGCCGCAAAGCCACCTGCTATCCCGGCATGGAGGTAGACGGCGAAGGCGTGGTATGGACCGGAAGTCCGGTAGTAGCCGACAAACACTTCGTCCTTGGTAACGGCCCCGCCAATGCCATGCTGTGGGCGTTGAACATAGTAGAGCAGACCCTTGGTCCCAACCAGGCTCGCGACATCGCCGCAGGACTTCTCTTCTTCCCTGCTAAAGAGAACGACATAGACTTCACCTTCGGCTAATCACAGTCGTAATAATCGAACACAAAGAGGTAGTGTCAAATTCTGACGCAACCTCTTTGTCTTTTTTTATGTTAGAGTTTGGTATAGGCTGATGGCAGGAGAGTTGGATAAGTCATAAAATTTTCGTACCTTTGCATCGGAAATGCGGCATCGCGAGACCATTGCCGCAAAGACCATGAAAACAGCAGGCAGACAACTTGTCAGGCATTGAAAAATCAGGCTTTTTTATGCTTAATCCGTCTGTCGATGATAAACCCATAAAAGTAGTACTGTATTATGTCATTGTGGTTTGAATGTAAGGTGCGTTACGACAAAACGATGGAAAACGGTGCCGTAAAGAAGGTGAACGAGCCATACTTGGTGGATGCGTTGAGCTTTACGGAAGCCGAGTCCCGCATCATTGAAGAACGTACTCCATATATCTCGGGCGAATTTACCGTTTCGGCGGTGAAGAAGACGCGCATTGCTGAAATTTTCGCAGACCCGAGCGCCGACGACCGTTTCTACATGGTGAAGGTGAATTTTATCACTCTTGACGAGAAGAGCGGCATGGAAAAGAAATCAGCTTCGCACATCCTTGTGCAGGCAAATGATTTTCCTTCTGCCCTTAACCGGTTCATGGAGGGGATGAAGGGAACAGCGGCGGATTTTGAGATTGCCGCGATAAACGAAACCCCGCTCCTTGACGTTTATAACGTGAAAACAAACTGAAATCCATCAGTGAAGTTTTCCTAATTATTTACGAACCAGAAAAACTTGTTGTGAGTTGAGTTCCATCAGCAACAATATAGAGAATATCAAGTCTGTGCTGCCGGAAGGTGTTCGGCTGGTGGCAGTCTCCAAGTTCAACCCCGAGGAACGTATCCGCGAGGCATATGCCGCCGGACAGCATGTCTTCGGTGAAAGCCGTGTGCAGGAACTTCTTACGAAGGTTGATGACCTGCCTGCCGATATAGAATGGCATTTCATAGGTCATCTTCAGACCAATAAGGTGAAACAGCTTGTGGGCAAGGTGAGCATTATTGAGAGCGTTGACTCGGAAAAACTGCTTGCCCTTATCGACAAGGAATCGGAGCACAAGGGCGTCGTCACCGACATTCTTCTGCAACTTCATGTAGCTGCTGAAGATACCAAATTCGGCTTCAGTCCGGAAGAACTTATGACGCTTATGTCCACTCGGCCCTGGGGACGCTATAAGTCAGTGCGTTTTCGCGGGGTAATGGGCATGGCCTCGAACACCGACAATGAAGAGCGCATCCGTAGCGACTTCAAGGCCATCCGCCGCTGTTTCGATGAACTGACAACGGAATACGGCTCGGAGCTGCCGGATTTCAATACCGTGAGCATGGGCATGAGCGGCGACTGGCATATAGCAGTGGAGGAAGGCTCCACCTCGATACGTGTCGGTTCCGCCATCTTCGGCGCAAGAATGTATGCCAAGGAGGCATGACGCACCCAGCAACAACAGAACACATCTAAAGCAAAACAATATGACGTCAACACCTACCACCACGCGGAAGCCTAATTATCTGCTTCCCATCATCGTGATGTTTTTCCTCTTCGCGATGATCTCGTTCGTCACCGGTTTCCAGAATCCGTTCGGCGTAATTCTCAAAGAACAACTGTCTTTGAACAACTTCCAGAGCCAGTTGGGCAATCTTGCCAACTTCATTGCGTATGCCTTCATGGGACTTCCTGCCGGACTCTTGCTGCAGAAGAAAGGCTATAAGTTCTCGGCCATCGCAGCGGTGATTGTAGGTCTGGCGGGCGTATGCCTAATGTTCGTGTCGAGCTGCTTCTCCGACAAGGACATAGTGTTCCTCATTTACCTCATCGGCGCCTTTGTGGCCGGCTTTTCCATGTGTATGCTCAATACCGTGGTCAACCCGATGCTGAATACCCTTGGCGGAGGCGGCAAACGCGGTAACCAGCTCATTCAGTTCGGCGGTACCTGCAACTCCCTCGCGGCAACCATCTGTCCCGTATTGGTAGGATACCTCTTAGGCGCCAGCATGGCGGGCGAGACCCTCATTGATGCAAGACCTGCACTCTATATTGCCATGGGCATCTTTGTGCTGGCCCTCATGGTGCTGCTCCCCACCAAGCTCCCGGAACCTCTGCTCGAGGAGAAGAAGATTGAAGGTCCCAAGAAAGATAATCCCACGCTGCGCAAGGCATTTCGCTTTCCCAACTATGTGGGGGGCGTTATAGCCATCTTCCTCTATGTAGGTGTTGAAGTGGGTATACCTAATTTCGCCAACCTGTATATGACGGCACCAACCATGGAGATGGCGCAGGGCAAGGTGGCGGAATACAACAGGCAGCAGGCCGACCCGGCATACAAGTCACAGGTCGGTGCGCAGAATCCGGACAATATTGTCACTGACAACGAGTTCGGCATCAGTCAGCAGATAGTTGAAGGAGAGCTTTATTCAGGTCTTGGCATGGCAGCCGGAACGGCAGGTACAATTGTGGGAATGTACTGGTTCCTGATGCTTATAGGACGACTTATTGGAGGTATCGTAGGTGGCAGAGTCGCGCCGAAAACCATGTTAGCAGTGGTTTCTACCTTCGTCATCATCATGCTTCTGTGCGCTTTGGCCTTTGACGGCACCACAACCATAAACATACCTGGCATCAACACCACAGAGATGAGTTTCGAGATGGTGCCCGTAAGCATAACGGTGTTGTTCATTGTGCTTTGCGGTCTTGGAACCTCAGTAATGTGGGGCGCAGTGTTCAACCTTGCCACCGAAGGACTCGGCAAGTATACCGCTGTGGCATCCGGTTTCTTCATGGTGATGGTATGTGGCGGCGGCATACTGCCCCTTGTTCAGGGTGTGATAGCCGACTGGAGCGGCTACCTCGCTTCCTACTGGATACCTATCGTGGCAGTGGCATATCTGCTCTATTACGCGCTTATCGGCAGTCGTGTGAGGTGTCGTGACAAAGTGGCCGACGAGATAGAGAAAGCCGACGGAATGGATATCTGACGCTTTACCGGAAGAACCATACATACAGCTTGCGTAGGAATAAATCTCCGCAAGCATAACACAAGAAATTAATACCGTAAATACATATCATGAATACACAGCAGATGAACCGCGCGGCTGACAACCTGCGCATACTCATTGCCTCGATGGTAGAGAAAGCCAAATCGGGGCATCCCGGTGGCGCCATGGGCGGCGCCGACTTCGTGACGGTGCTCTATACCGAATTCCTGCGCTACGATCCCGACAACATGGCTTATCCCTACCGCGACCGTTTCTTCCTCGATCCGGGGCATATGTCGCCGATGCTCTACTCGGTGCTGTCGCTGGCTGGATACTATACGACCGAAGACCTGCAATCGCTGCGCCAGTGGGGTAGCGTGACGCCCGGCCACCCCGAGGTGGACGTGATGCGCGGTGTGGAGAATACCTCCGGCCCGCTCGGACAGGGACATGCCATGGCGCTGGGCGCTGCCATCGCGGAGCGGTTCATGGCGGCCCGCTTCGGCGAGTGGATGGCGCACAAGACCTAC